>CAZCLS010000243.1:0-6420 GCA_964499565.1 uncultured bacterium | reverse complement strand
CAGACATTATAGCGGTACACACTGCCGTCACCTGTGCCGTTTACTTCCGGCTGCAAGTCGATTAATGCTCGGAAGGGCGGTTGCGGTTTCAATTGCGCGCGGTCAACCAGCTTCATGGCTGTTGCGGCATCCGGTCCGTCCAGGCGGGCGACCAGGAACATGTCTGTGCGGGTGAAGGATGAATTCTTAGCAAAATACGGATTCAGCACGGTCATGTAGCCTTTTGAACCGGCATGAGTGATGGCCGCCAGTTCGGAATCAACACTGGCCCATGAACTGGTAAATGGGCTTTGGCGCGGTGATGGACCGGTATCGACTATGCGCCATGGCATGCCGTAGCAGAGGATAATGACTTTGGTTTGCAGTTGTTTCGCTGCCCGCAGCACAGGCGCTTCAATGTTCGTCAGATAGACATCCTGGCTGACGGTTGAGCCGGCAGGCAGAGAGAGTGTGAGGATGTGGTTTGTAGCGATGGAGTGCGCGCGGCAGTAATGATGGGCAACAGCCAGAGAGCCGGGCGTTTGCGAGTTGGCTACTACGAGGACATCGCGGGCATCGAGAGCTGAGGCCGAAAACGGGCACACCAGCAGAAAAAGTGTAAAGAGAGAGTATGTGGCAGTCTTCATAGGGTACAGTGTATGAGAAAGGCGGAATTTTGTCAATTGCATGCGGGGATACACCCTTTATCGTGTTTCTCGGGATTCTTAAGTTCTGGAGGGTGGTCCGTCCCCGGCCACCATCACGGTCCGTGCCGACACGTTTGCGTGTGAAGAAAAAGCAGCCTGAAGGCTGGACTCCAACGGGGTGTGCATAGGTTGGCGTATACGCTTTAGCGAGCTTTTTCGCTGGCGCAGCCGGCCTCGGCGAGACCGGCTACAGGGGTGAGTGCAGGTTTGATGCCGCCGGTGAATAGAAATGGTCATGATGTAATGCAAAAAAGCGACATGCTGTTGATTCATTTGACATGTATAGCGTAAAATGTTACTTTATAACCTTAAAAAAGAGAGGACGACGATGAAAAGACGTATTCTGATTCCAACCGTATTAATCCTGACATATATGCTGATTACAGGCTGCGGCAAACTCGGCAACAATACCAATACGGGTAGCGGCCGGCTTTTCGGGGTCAGTTTCCAGACTATGAACAATCCGTTCTTTGTGCATTTGAAAGAGGGTCTCAAGGAAGTAGTTGAGAGCAAGGGAGACCGGCTGGTTACCCTGGACGCCCAGTGGAACAGCCTTAAACAGAAAAATGATATATCCGACCTGGTCAACCAGGGTGCCGCGGCGATCTTCATCAACCCGGTCAACTGGGAAGGGGTAACGGCCAGTCTGCTGCAGGCCAAAGCGAAAGGGATACCCTGCATCATTGTCGACGCGCCGGCGAAAGACCAGGATTTAGTGTTATGCACGGTAGCCTCGGACAATGTTGAAGCGGGGCGATTAGCGGCTCAGGCGCTGATAGACGCGCTGCCTGACGGCGGTGAATTAGTAATTCTGCATCACTCGATAAATAAAGCATGCTTAGACCGTGTAGCAGGGTTTCACGAAGTAATAGACAAGAATCAGGCTTTTACGATTCTCGATACGCAGGAAGGCAAGGGAACGACCGAAGGCGGCCGTCCGATTATGCGCGATTTATTAGGCCGGTTCCCCGACATGAATGCGGTATTTGCCATTAACGATCCTTCCGCGTTAGGGGCCATATCGGCCCTGGAATCGGCGGGGAAGTTAGATCAGATCACCGTGGTCAGCGTTGATGGCTCGGTGGAGGCCGCGGCGGCTATCAAGGCCGGAAAGATGCTGTCGACATCAGCCCAGTTCCCGGTGGAAATAGGCCGGACGGCCGCAATGAAAGCCTACGATTATCTCGCCGGCAAAGACGTCGAAAAGGATGTCAAGATCAAAGTAGAATTAGTCACCAAGGCAAATGCCGACCAGTTCACGGGGAAATAACACGTGGAATTGGCAGCGCAGAAAAACGCTCCACTTCTGGCGCTGAACGGCGTAACGAAGCGCTTTGACGGCGTCACGGCACTGGACGGCGTTGACTTCGACTTGCACCGGGGGGAGATCCATGCCTTGCTGGGGCAAAACGGGGCCGGCAAATCAACCCTTATCAAAGTTCTGGCTGGAATACACACACCCAATGCCGGTCGCATCTCCATGGATGGGCAGCCGGTCCACATCCGCAACGTAGCCGATGCCGACCGGTGCGGCATCAGGGTCATCCACCAGGAGCTATCCTTAGCGCCCAATCTTAGCGTTGCTGAAAATATTTACCTGGGAAAAGAACCGCATACGCATGGCTGGCTGCACCGGGAGCGCATGCGGTCTGAAGCGCACGCGTTGATTAACAGGCTGGGGCTGAAAGAAATTGGCGATGCGCAATCACGCATATCGGAATTAAGCATTGCTCAACGGCAGTTAGTCGAGATAGCGCGGGCGCTTTCCAGCCGGGCTCACGTTCTGGTGCTTGACGAGCCGACATCATCGCTATCCGAGGCGGAAACCCAGGTGTTGTTTACCACACTCAGGCTGCTCCGGTCACAGGGAGTCGGCATCATCTACATATCTCATAGACTCGAAGAAATCATTCAACTGACAGATCGAATTACGGTAATGCGCAACGGGCGAATGATCGGCACGCAACCAACCAAACACGTTAATCAACGGGAGCTGGTGAACTGGATGGTAGGCCGGGACATCACGAATTATTTTCACCGGCCGACGGTCAAGAAGGGCAGTGAAGCATTGACAGTGCGAGATATAACGAACAGCAGCGTCCATGGCGTAAGCTTCAGTGTCCGGTATGGGGAAATTTTAGGCATAGCCGGCCTGGTCGGCTCGGGCAGGTCAGAGTTGGCCCGGGCGATTTTCGGTATCGATACAATCGAGCGGGGAGAGATTTTGATTGATGGTCGTCCGGCGCGTGTCAAGTGTCCTAATGATGCGATTAAGGCCGGCATAGTACTTGTGCCGGAAGACCGCGCGCGTGACGGATTAGTGATGATCAATTCCGCGGCGTTCAACCTGGCTTTGCCGTGGACGAAGGAATGGAATCCGGGCATCAGGCCTGACTGGACCAGACGCCGTGAAATAGTAACCCGGGCACTAAACGATTTCGGCATAGGAGTGGCGCATCCAGAGCAGGAGATGTCGTCGTTGTCGGGCGGCAATCAGCAGAAGGTACTGGTCGGGAGATGGATGGAGCACCGGCCAAAAGTGATGATCCTGGACGAGCCCACGCGCGGCGTAGATGTTGGGGCGCGGGAGGACATGTTCCGCAGCCTGAATACTCTGATTGAGCAGAATATGGCAGTAGTGCTGATATCGTCGGACCTGGAAGAAGTGCTCAACATGTCGCATCGCATAGCTATCTATCGTGACGGCCGTATTCTTTCAACCGTATCAGCTGACAGTATTACGATGGATGAATTGATGGAAGATCTTACCGGAGCCCGGATTAATGATTGATTATTCAGACAGTCGATTCAAGCGCATGAGCACAGCGCTGCGGCAAATGGGACCGCTTCTGGCGGCAAGCATTGTTTTGTTGACAATTTTTTATTTTGTCGTGCCCGGTTTTTTACAGCCGGGCAATATGCTCGATTTAATGCAGCAGATAGCGGTTAACGCTATTATCGCGTTCGGGCTTACCTTCACCATTCTGATCGGCGGAATAGATTTATCCGTGGGAGCGGTGCTGGCGGTGGTCGGCACGACAACGGTGTACATGCTGAGTCTGCACGGCGAGGCACAGGGAGCAGGCTGGCTGATCCTGTCGATACTTACCGGGTTATCGGTCGGGGCCGCTTTTGGATTTGTTAACGGGCTGTGCGCGGCAAAGACGCGGATGCCGGCATTTATCATCACGCTGGCAACGATGCAGGTCGCGCGCGGAGCGGCCTATCGCTTCAACAACGCGCAACCGATGAGGATACCCGACAGCCAGACCGCGTTTTTAGCGGTCGGCAACGGCCGGCTGTTCGGCACAATTCCCATATCAGTGATCATAATGCTTGGGGTCTTTGTCGTCGCGGCGGTTCTACTGCACCGCACCAGGTTCGGTCAGCATCTGTATGCCATTGGCGGCAATCGCGAAGCGGCACGATTTACGGGTATTCCCATAGCCCGGACCGAAATAATGGTGTATATGATATGCGGCACGCTGGCGGGCATAGCCGGACTGATCAACGTATCACAGCTCTATTCTGCCGAACCGGCATCCGGGCTTGGTTTTGAGCTGGATGCAATCGCGGCGGTTGTGGTCGGGGGCACAAGTTTTACAGGCGGTGTAGGCAGCATGTGGGGCACGCTGATCGGGGCCATCATAATCGGCATTCTGAGCAAAGGACTGAACCAGGCCGGCGTTCATTTTTCACTGCAATATATAATCAAAGGATTAGTAATCTTAGCGGCCGTCTATTTTGATGTGCGCAGACGGAAATAAACAACAGGGAGTATTATGGATACTATAAAGAATAGGGCGGTACGGCTGATACTTGTATTGACGATTGTAACGGTTTGCAGTGCAGGTGCGGGGGATACTGACAAAACGCTGGTGTCATGGGTTAGTTTAGCTAATACCAGCCAGCGCGGCGGCAGCGCCCTTACAATCCAATTGGACAACCAGTTCGACGCTATTGTTTTTGGCGAAATTGCTCCTGGCAGATGGATGGCGGGCAGTGATCTTTTCAAGCGCACGCAGAAAGAACAGCAGGCGAATGCGTTTGAGAAAGCAGACAATAAAACATTAATCCAGATGGCGGTCGTCTACACGGACAACAGGATAACGGTTTATCGCAACGGAACAGTATACGCATCGTATGAAGCGAACACGATTGATTTACTGAATTCGAAAAACAACCTGGCAGTGTTCGGTTTACGCCATGTGGGAGCTGCGACCGGCCAGAATCTTCTCGGCTCGATCGAGGATGCCAGGATCTATGCCAGGGCATTGAGCGTTGATGAGATCAAGAAACTCGAGCCCAACAAGAAGTCAACGATAAAACCATACGCCTGGTGGAATTTCGAGAAAGGAACTGAGACCGACCTGACGGGGAGATTTCCTGTTAATAATCTATTCGGTGAAGCAACGATCGAGGGTGGGCGTCTGGAGCTCAAAACCAGTGCATCCACGCTTATCGCAACGGTAACCAATACTGTAAAGGACATGACACGTATGAATGCAGAACAAACCTTCACGATACTTGAAACACCGGCCATGCCGGCCAATCCGCCGGACAACTGGCCGACCTATCATCTGCTCCATCCAGGCCCGGGCGGGGCGATGCCGGGCGACCCGAACTGCGCTTTCTACTGGAAAGGCAGCTATCATCTGCACTACATCTACAATCACAAAGAAGGATACGCGTTCGCGCATGTATCGAGTACCGACCTGGTGCACTGGACCTGGCACACAACCACACTCTACCCCGGGACAACGGGTCACGGGATGTTCAGCGGCACGGGTTTTATTACCAGGGACAGCAGACCGGCCATTATCTATCATGGTCAGGGGTCAGGTCGAAATCAGCTGGCATTTGCCCTGGACGGCGATCTGGAAACATGGACAAAGCCGGTACCGGTCGAACCGAAAAATGAAGATGGCACACTGCCTGAAATGAATCATTGGGATCCAGACTGCTGGCTGAACGGAGATTCGTATTACGCGCTCAGCGGCGGCGGCAATCCTAATCTGATGAAATCATCAAACCTGAAAGACTGGAAGTTTCTCGGGTCGCTGCTGCACGATGATTTTCCGGCGGATCTGGGCGTGCCTAAAGGCGAAGATATCTCCTGTGCCAATATGTTCAAGATCGGCGATAAATGGATGCTGCTCTGTATCAGTCACGGTTTGGGCTGCCGGTATTATTTGGGCGAGTTCAAGGACGAGAAATATCTGCCTGATTTTCACGCGATGATGAGCTGGAACGGCAATAACTTCTTCGCGCCGGAATCAGTCTTGACTAAAGACGGACGGCGGGTGATGTGGGCCTGGCTGCTGAATCTGCCGGTGGCTCCCTGCGGCATCCAGTCACTGCCGCGCGAGTTGGAGTTGCCTGATGACGGTGTGCTGCGGATACGGCCGCTGCGCGAGTTGGAGTCTCTTCGCTACGACAAAATTCAGGAAACTGAGATCACAGTCAAGAGTGATAGCGTGCATATGCTCAAAAATATCAGCGGCAACACGATCGAGCTGAGAGCGCTGATCAAGACGCCCAAAGCGAAAGAGGTTGGGCTGGATGTGCTGTGCGACAAAAACGGGGGAAACGGCGTACGGGTAGCCTATCTGGCGGACAGCAAAACTTTGCAGGTCGGACCCGTGCATGCGCCCTTTGAGCTCATGAAGGGAGAAGACCTTGCCTTGCGGATATTCATTGACAAGAACCTGGTTGAAGTGTTTGTCAATGATCG
>CAZCLS010000242.1:0-6444 GCA_964499565.1 uncultured bacterium | reverse complement strand
ACCGGGGAACCCGGCATCGGCAGACCAGTTAGCGGGATTTGTCCAGGAGGAATCCGAACCGCCGCCGTCCCAGACAAAGTCAGCGGCATAGACATTCAGGATCATTACCGTACTGAAACAAATGAGAGACAGTATTCTGTAGTTCATATAATATTCATATAATTTCGTTATCCGATGTCTAAGGCTGAAAAGTCAGACAAGGCAGACAGGTCAGACAGGTCAGACAGGTCAGACAAGACCGACAAGTTAGACAAAGCTATGCGTAGCGGGTAGTGGTAGCCGGCACGATTTATTTAAAGCGGCGCGCAGCCAGGAGTGCTGCGAGAACGCCTAAGGCAGTCAATGCCGGTTCGGGAACACCCATTTCAGTGGCAATGCCGAACGAGAGCCATTCGGCTAAATAGTCATTGCCGGTAGCGGTAGGATGGACGCCATCATACGTAAGGAATCCGGTATCACGGAAGGTAATAGAACCATCCAAACGCAGCTCGTAGTTATAATTCTGGAGATAGGCGATACCGAGGTGGCGCAGATCAATAAAGGAGACACCTGTATCGGCGGCGACATTACTGCAGATCGCGGTAAATTCTTCGATTTTGGGATCATCGGCATTGGAACCGTCCGGTTTTTCATAATGCAGCCAGGGGGTAGCCAGAACGAAATACTGGATACCGGCATTAGCAGACTGGGAGATAATATCTCTGAGGGCCTGTTCATAGGCAGCGGCGGAAGTGCCGGCCCACCAGATATCATTGATACCGATAAACAGGACAACGATATCGGGCTGGTCATTTGAGACAACCTCGACGAACGAGCCCTGAACGCCGTCTTTGCCATCGCGGATATCGAGGCTGGTACCGCCGTTAATACCGCGATTGATGAGAGACAAACCAAGGCCTGAGGTATGCGGGCTGGCGGCAATGGCGGTGCGGATATTATTAATATACGAATCCTGCCAGGTAATGGAGTCACCGAAGAAGTCGATCACCATACCGGACTGCAGAGGGGTAGTAGCGCCGGTAAGGAGGTCGAGACCCGGCAGGGTATAATACGCTTCACGGGCAGCTTTGGCGGCAGGAGAGATATCAAAGGGAGGATTAGTCGGGACGACGAGGGTACCCGGAACAACTTCACCGGTCGAGAGAATCGCGGCGCGGTAGAGGCCTTCAGCGAAGCCGGCGGGGTTCGGGAAACCGATTTGATTAACCTGGGCTAAGGTAAGCGCATTAGAATCCGAGCCGAAAAAGACGGGGGTTTGGGCGCTGCCTTTCCAGTTGCGGATATGGAGTTCTTTCGAAAGGTCCCACGTCATACTGCTGCTGTCGGCAAAGTGGACAGAAGCGTCAGCATCGCGGAAATCGATTGTTGAAGGGCTATTCATGGCGAACGTACCCAACAGCAGAGAATGGCCATTCGGTTCGAGCCCGGCTTCGTAACTGCCGGTAGTTTCGATCGCGGCGGTAGCAGGAATCTGACCGTCAGCGCCGAATTTAAGAATAGAGCGTTGATTACCGCCAAGCAGAACATCACCGGGAATAGATTTGACGCCATCGGACTTAGCCGCAAGCACATAGCCTTTTTCGACACGGGTAAGGCCGGAATAGGTGTTCGGTTCGCTACCGGAAAGGATAACAGGAGTTTCGTGCAATCCGCTGTCCTGGCCGGCGCCCCGGAACCAGACATTGCCGGCGCCATAGATTTTACCGCTGTAATTCAGTGAATTGCCGCCGCCGCTGTCGATACCGAATTCAAAACCGTTGTTATAGACATCGATCCCGCAATTACCGGTTTGCCAGCCAAAGAAGGCATTGGCAACACAGCGGGCGCTATAACCGCCGGGAACGACATTGTTGGGATTAACGACTTCACCGGAGATGTCATAAAAAGGGCCGCCGGGGGCTTCGGCATAGCCGGTATCAGGATAGCTATAGCCGCTTTCATCGCTGGCGGAAAAGGCTTTAACCCAATAATAATAGACTTGCTCGTGGACAATAGTGAAATCACTGTAATTGGTAATTGTTAAGCTGCCATTTAACTGGGATGAAGAACCGGGATCATTGCTGGTGTAGCGAAAAACGCGATAGCTGGTAGCACCGGAGACAGGGCTCCAGGTTATAGTAACTTTATCGGTATAGGAACCATCGGAAGCGGAAACATTTGCTGGAGCGGCCAAGGTAGCTACATAGCCGGGATCATTAGTACTGAAATTGCTGGTGCCGTGGGTATTGCCGGCCTTAACCCAATAATAATACGTTTGACCGGCGGCAGCGGTAGCATCATCGTAAAGATTATTCACCAGGTCACCGCCAATTTGGGTAGCGGAAGCGGAATTCGCGGTAGTGTTACGATAAAGGCGATAATAGGTAGCAAACGCGGATTCGGCCCAGGTGATTTCGATTTTATCGCTATAGGTACCATCACTGGCGCTGACCGTTGCGGGGGCAGCTGGGGGCTGGGTACTGCTACCGATGATAACCTGGCCGGAACCGGTAATCCATGATTCGCTGTCGGAATACACACCGGAAGGTTGAACGACACCGTCTAGAGTAAGGCTGGCGGCAGTCAGTTCGCCGCCCGTGCCGGTATCGACACTGCCGTTAGGGCCGATGACAAGTGCAGCAATGGTTTCGGCATGACCATCAAGCATAAGGTAACTATTTTTAGTGCCCTGCAAGGTAATGGTAGCGGAATCGGCGATCTGGTTATCGGCCAGCCAGACGATGCGGTCGTTGCCGTTAATATCGGCAGTATCACCGCCGACGGTAATATTGCCTGGGATGGCATTAACCCCGGCGGTTTTATTCAGCTGCAGGATACCATAGGTGATCGAACTCGAGCCGGTATAGGTATTAGGAGAACTGCCGGAAAGGACAATCGGAACGTCTTTCGTGCCGGCATAGAGCGGTCCGGCTTTAAACCAGGCATTACCGCTGCCGGAAATGACGCCGGAATAATTCAAGGGATTACCGTTACCACTGTCGAGACCGAAGAGGAAGCCGTTATTATCGACATCGATGCTGCAGGTACCGGTTTGCCAGCCGAAATAAGCATCGGCGATACAGCGGGCGCTGTTACCTGAACCGATAGAAGAATTAGGATTAACAACTTCGCCGCTTATATCGACAACATCGGCGGAGACAATACCGGCAGCAAACAATAAAAGAGAAAAGATCACGAGTTTCATAAAGCTCCTTTTTATTATGAGAAAAGATTAAAAGTTCAGCGATTTTTATACAAAGCAAACAGGCGGCAAAGGCCGGCACTGAAAATAACAGCTGTGGCAGCCGGTTCAGGAATAACGGCAACTTGGCCGTCACCTTCGATCCATGATTCGGAAGACGTATAGGTTCCGGGTTGAATTGAAACACCGTTAACTGAAAGGACGCCAACACGCAGAAGGCCGCCAGAGCCTTCAGTACCATCGGTTTGAATTACGGTACCGGCATCCATGGTGAGTTCAGCGATAGTTTCGGTATGACCGTTCAGATTAAGGTAAGCGCCGCCCTGGCTCGAATTAAGGAGGGTGACATGGGAGGAATCGATGATTTGCTCATCAGCTTGCCAATAGAAGCAATCGTTAGGGCCCTGACCACCGACAATGGCGTCGCCGCCGATGGCTATAACGCCGTCAGTTTTTTCGAGTTGGACACGGCCTTTTTTAACATACCAGGTACCGCTGGCGGTATTAGGTTCTTCACCGCTGAGTCGCAGAGGATTATGCGTAGTCCAGGTAGCGGGATCGCTCCAGGGGCCCATAAACAGTTCGACATTACCGGAACCGATGACCCAGCCGCTGTAATTCAGGTCATTACCATTACCGCTGTCGATCGTAAAGGTAAAGCCGTTATTTTTGACGGGGATGGAGCAGGTGGAAGTCTGCCAGCCGAAGGTAGTATCAGCGGTCATATTAGCGCCGATACCGGGGCCGATCTCATTATTAGGATTAGTGTAATATCCGGCGACATCGACATAGTCGACATTGGGTTTGATATAAATCAGTTTAGACAGGAGAAGGTCGGTAGAGACAAAACGGTTACTGAAATCGAGGAAGGATTTGCCGGCGTCGGGATTCCAGATCCGCTCGCTCATAGCAGGCAGCCGGCCGCGGAGGGTTGGGATTTCAATATCTTCATGCTGTTCCCAGGAGCACATCTGGGCTCCGATCACGAGGGGAGTGGGAGTAATATTAATCCAATAGACACTATTCCAATCGGTTTGAAAGCGGCCGAAGCGATAAATATTCCAGCCATAGATATGTTCGGGAGAGCACTGGACCCCATTAACGACATAGAGGGGATTCCAGGCGGTATTAATAATAGTATATCCATCCTGGGCCAGGTAATTGGCCGGGTAATATGTATTTTCAAAGGCCATGACGGGGATATTTTTGGGAATAGGTTCGAGTGGTGTGGCGCTGGTATCGCGATGGAAACCTTCCCAGCACAGCATTTGTTTATTATATTTATTACTGATAAGTGTATTCATATCGCGTATAAGTCTGCGATAGAGCTGATAAGTATCGCCGGAGTCATAGGGTTGCGGATACCCGAGTTCAGCAAAACGCAGAATAAAATTTGTATTTTGGTGAGCGAAAACGTAATCGGCTTCATCACCACCGATGTGGAAATAAGGAGTAGCTTTAAAGATACTGCAGATTTCACCGATAATCAGGTCCAGAGCGTTCGTGACTTCGGGTTTGGCCCAATTGATCGTGGCATGATGTTCGTAAGGGACGGTATCTTTAATTTTGAACAGGTCGGGCATCGTGCGGTTCATTGCGCCTTCATGGCCGGGGATTTCGAATTCAGGGATAAGAGTAACACCGCGGGCCTGGGAGTATGCTTCCAATTCCTGCAATTCTTCACGGGTATAAGCCGGACCACTGTAATTTTGAGTAATCAGGAGCGGGAAATTAGTGGTAGGGAACTTAAAGCCCTGATCATCAGTAAGATGCAGCTGAAGATAGCGAATTTTATACAAGCGGCACATAGTTATTAATTTTTTCAGAATCGTTACACCATGATGCTGGCGGGCGGGATCGACCATTAAGCCGCGATAACTGACAAAAGGGGAATCCTGGACCGTAATTTTCGGAACCAGAACCTGGGTACCATTGGTACCGATGGCTTGAAGGAGGGTAACAGATCCGGCAGCGATACCGGCATAGGTAGCGCTGGAGATGACGATGTTGGAAGAAACGGTTACTGAATACGTTTCACCGGTTAGAGCGGGAGAAAAGGCCAGAATGATATCACCGGGAAGGGGAGTGTTCTGCGCGACCGAAAGGTTCAAGCCGAAGGCGACAGCGAACTCGCCGGTCATAACCCCGACGAGGGGGAGGAGGGATGGGTCGGCAGCGACAATTCTATTGGAGTCTGACAGCAGTAAAGATCCGGTATTGGTTTGAACAGAGAGCGGCCAGGGAATCAAAGACAGTTCAGCCGTACAGACAAGGGAAGCACAGAGGGTTAAAACGACCGGGATGAATCGAACGAAGGTATGAAAAGCAATCATAGTGAAAATCTCGTCAGTTAAGAGCTAAAGGTACAATACCTTAGTACTAGTACCATCATAATAACATAAAACTGGAACAAAGTCTTTTAAAATAATAAAGTTAATAAAAACAGAAAAGGCCGGCATACAAGCCGGCCTTTTTGAAAAAAGAAAAAGCAAGCGGAATCAGCGTCTGATGATGACCAGGCATCCAATCAGAGCAAACAGCATTGAAACCGGTTCGGGAACCGGTGTAACCGCTTCGGGAAGCGTATCAGCGATACAAATTCGGCCGGCCTGGAAGTTCATGCCAGTCGTAAGGTATAGACCGTTCATACTGGTTTGAGCGGGAGTGGCGGTCCAGGTTTTAAGGGGAGTGGCATTGGTATCGACACCGGCGCCGGTTCCTGCGACTGCCCAACCTTCCCAGCTGCCGTCGGCAAGATTAATTTTCAGGACCATGGTTTGGAGCGTGGTGCCGTCGATGCCGGATGGGCCGGAATAGGGGAATCCGGGTTGGGTAAGGGACATACCGCCCTGGAAGCCTAGTTCCATCCATTGGACTTGGCCGGCGCTGCTGGGAGAAATTGTACCGTAATCGCCACCGCCGATCGGAATTGAATCGACCCGGAGGGTAAAGGCATACCAGACAGTGCCGCCGGTGAGGGTGGACGCGAAGGTGCGAGTGACCCAGTGATTGGGAGTGATCAAGAACATACCGCCTGATTCGGTACCGGAACCGGCCCATTCACCAAGATCGGCCTGGGCCCAGCCGCCGCGATTGACACCATCGAACTCATCATAAACAAGTACGGCGCCAAAAGCAGAGAAGGCGAGGCAAGAGACAAACAAAGTAAAGAGTAAGCGTTTCATATTTCCTCCTTCAATTTTAGAAGAATTGAGTTGCCACCTGTTTTCTTGGACACAAAATAGTACAATGGTATAACTATG
>CAZCLS010000241.1:0-6478 GCA_964499565.1 uncultured bacterium | reverse complement strand
TTTTACCCCTTATCTCTCTCATTATCATATAGTAAGCTCGGTCCGACCCCGATTTTCCGTTTTTTCTAGCGTGCGTAACCGGCCTCACCGAGACCGGCTACAGATGAGTTTGCAGGGTTCAGGATTCAGCAATCTTACATCTGCAATTTTAATACTCCATTACTCCACATGGGCGGACACATGGGTCCGCCCCTACTCCATTACTCTGCTCTTCGTTAATTTTCAATTTTTTGCCGTTTTTTGTATAATGAACCCTTCACACCAGCAGGGATCTGATGCATATTTATGTAACCTTAATACCATGTGTCTTATGACTATGTATCATTTTTGTCTCAGAATCCTTTCTGTCGTATTTTTCATTTCACTTTTCTGCTGCTCTTTTGCCGTATCGGCGGATAGTACATTAGTCGATGTAGGCCCCGACCGCATCGTTACCGCCGGAGAACAGGTCTTACTCCAGGGAACTATTCAGCGTGAAACGTTCGGCACGAATCTGCACTTTCACTGGTCACAAGTTTTGTCTCCCGACGTGATTGATACCCTCGACAGCTTTGAATGTCCGGTCGACTGGAGCGACCAGTACGCCACCTGGGTTCGCGGCCGGCTGCATCCTCCTGTAACCGGCGATTACACGTTCTGGATCGCTTCGGATGACGGCAGTGAATTGTATCTCAGTACAGACCAGAGTCCTGAAAACAAACGTAAAATCGCGGAAGTAACGGACTGGACTTCCGACAAGGAATGGGATAAATTCCCGTCCCAGAAATCAGCGCCGGTCAAACTTGAGAAGGTCAAAGCATATTACATCGAAGCAATTCAGGTAGAAGGAGACGGCGGTGACAACCTGGCCGTTGCCTGGCAGTATCCCGGCCAAAAACGCGCTGTCATTGCCGGATCATTTCTGTCCCCGGCAGGCAAAAACACAACCGGCTCGATCACTCGCGAAGTCTGGAAGAATTCTACCGAATCGACCGTCGCCTCGTTTTTGCAAAGCCCGCGTGTCACGCCTCTTCCAGAAAACGCTCTTTCAAATCCCGATTCATTCAAAACCACGTTCGTCCCCCCCGCCGGCGGCATATACCTTTTTGAGCTGGAGGTTTCCGACGGCGTAACATCCGTTTCTGACCGCGTCAGTGTCAAGGTTACCAGTTCGCTTCAGAACGGTGATTTCGAATCGGGCGACGGCACAATGCCCGCTTTCTGGTCAACCGGTTCCCAGCAGAATAAAGGGGTAGGCTTTACGTGGGAAAAAGGCGGCGGTGTCGATAATTCGCGCTGCGTCAGTATTACCGTAACAAACGCCGCGGGCGCCGATGCCTGGTGGAACCAGACTCTCTTCCTTGCTCCGCACAGCGCCTATAGTATGAAGGGCCGGGTAAAAGGTGAAAACATCCGGATCGTACCCAAAGAAAAAGGCGGTAATGGCGGCAACATCTCCGTCCGCAACCTGTGGAAATGTTCATCCAACCGCGAAAATACAACCGGAACATTCGGCTGGACGGAATTCATCATTGATTTCGCCACTAGTGAATCCGGCCAAGCCGATATATCAGGACGGATAGGATATTCAGATAACAATGCCGCGGGCAAAGTCTGGTTTGATGATATATCCGTGCAGCCGAACACTGCTGTTTCCCGCTTCACATCCAAACATTTCGTGCTGAACCTGTATACCAACCAGGTAGCCCTGGCAACGACCGCCGGGGTGGCCAATGTTATGGCAAATCTTGACTGGTTGTACGAAGGCTACAGCAATCTATCCGGCGCGATACCGTTCGGCGGCTGTACAATCAGCGCCTGGTATCCGAAACGCTGGAACATCCAGGCTGGCGGCTGGTCGGGCAACCCGATTCTGTGGAGTGGTGACCCGTTCACAAACTGGACCCAGAAAGGGTATCTTCCGGCGGTGTTCATGCATGAATACGGTCATGATTTTGACAATAGCGCCTGGAGTTTTCATGCTGAATTTTTTGCCGAGTTTTTCCGGTATTACTGCCGTGACGCCTTGAAAATGTACAATGCCGAAGAGCCCAGGCACTGGGCATCAGCTGAACGCTGGAAGGAAGGGTATAAAAAGGAATGGCAGGAAGAAGAATGGGCTTCAGTCGGTGGATTCCTGTACAAGTTTTCGCAGGTGAAAGACCGGATCGGCTGGAAACCGTTTGAAATAATGTTCCGCTCGTTCCAAAACCTGCCGGCAGCGGAGATGCTCAAAACCCGGATGGAGAAAATCAATCGGATTGTTTCCAAGCTCTCTGAATATTCCGGCACAAATGTCTGGAACTTTTTCACTGATAAAGAAAAAGCCATGATCGATCTGGCATTTAATCCTCCGGTTGAACCACCTCCCACTGCTCTGGCAGACCTGGATGATGCTGTCAAAACCTATAGTTTAAGCGACGCCGCCTGGGATGAAGCGATTGTCGGCTGGGGCGCTCCCGAGCGCAATTGTCTGGAAGGCGGGCGACCCATGCTCTCCGGGGAAGGTTCCTACACCAAAGGGCTGTATGCGCATGCCCAGTCAAAATATTCATTTACCCTTGGCGGAACCTGGAAAACGCTGACCGGAATTTACGGTCAGCAGAAAAACGGCCATGGCTCGGTCGTGTTTGTCATCAAAGGCGACGGCAAAGAACTGCTCAGATCGGATGTCATTAAGGATGACAAGGAGCATCCGTTCTCCGTTGGCATCACTGGTGTAAACCAGCTGGACCTGATCGTTGAAAACGGCGGCGACGGCATAAACGGCGACTGGGGCATGTGGTTCGATCCCATAATCAAACGCTGAACACTGAACAATAACTAATATTCAACGCAAAGACGCCATGGCGCAAAGTTATTAGTATTGTACACAAAATAATTTTTCGACAAAATGATTATTTTTATGTTCATACCTGCTTGAGAAAGAATGCAGCCGGTTCCACCAGCCGCGCGGATGTAGGGCTGGCGTCCTCGCCTGCCATTGTTCCAGCTTGGAAGTAACATTGTGGGAGGCTGGAGGAAAGGCGGCCTTGTGAAAGATAAACTGATTCACCGGTGGTGCCGCCAACGGCGTGTGCACCGGTGTCTTTTAGATGAACCGGATAACGAAAACAACACGGTCCACGAAGTGGCGGGCTGAAAGCGCCGCCTTACCTCTTGACGTATCACTGGCAAACATGCTATAACTTTTACCGGATCAGGCATACTTTTGGCTGGAAGATAGATCAATACTACTGTAATCCCTGAGCGAAACCGATGACTCCGCGTGAAACAATCCTGCAAGCTTTCTCTTTTGAAGAAATCAACCCGGTTCCTTATCATATCCCTATGGAAGATGACGTCGCCCAACGCATAACCGCCTATTACGGCTCAGACGAATGGAAACAGAAAATCGTGCCGTATCTCTCATTATTCATGTTCGGCTTCGGCGGTCCGGAAATCGCTAACGGCCGCAGAAAAGACATTTTCGGCGTTGTCTACGAAGAAGGAAACATCCTGCATGTGCTCGAGCATCCCCTCGTTGACGGTATTCTCGATTCATACCAGTGGCCCGATCCAAGCACGGTGTTCGACTGGAACGGACTGCATCATCTGATAAGTCCTGCCACGCAGTCTTACCGCTGCGCAGGGCTTGCTTTCGGCCTTTTCGAACGCGCCTGGCTCCTGCGCGGCATGGAAGAACTGCTAGTCGATATGCTCATCAATCCCGCGTTTGTCGATGAACTGCTGGACCGCATTCTTGACTTCCATCTCCACACCCTGGATTGTGCCGCTGAACATCTGAATATAGATGCGTATTTCAGCGGTGATGACTGGTGCGACCAGCGCGGAGCGATCATGGGAGCCGACTTGTGGCGCCGATTTTTCAAACCGCGACTGGCACGGCTGATAGCCCGCTGCCATGATCATGGCCTGCCCTTTATCTGCCATTCCTGCGGCAATGTCCTGCCCTTAGTTGACGACCTGCTCGAAATCGGTCTGGACGGCCTGGAATCATTGCAGCCGGAAGCTATGGATATTTTTGAATTAAAACGGAAAACAAAAGGACGAATGATTTTAATCGGCGGCATGGGTGTCCAGTCAACCATGCGGTTCGGCACGCCGGACGATGTGCACCACCAGCTTGAACGACTGCAACAGGAAATGGGCAACGGCGGCGGCTATGTCCTTGCTCCGGCCAAAGCACTCCTGCCCGACACTCCCACCGAAAACGCGGTAGCACTACTGGAAGCAGTCGTGTGAAAATGGTTAATGGTTAGTGTTGCTTAATGTCCTTAATCCTGAAAACCTACCTATGACAGTTCAAGAACATAATCGCAAGGCCCGGGATCGACAGGTCGAGCTTGGCAATGAATGGACCATTCCCATCAGCGCGGAAGCCAGCGATCCTTCGAGCAGATTCTGCGCTGTGTTTTTCGCGACAAAGGCCGAAAAACGATGAAAGATAACGATGATTGACATATATTAATAAAATATGCTATATTTTTTATAGATTGTTACTACGCATGATTTGAATTTACGTACAATGCTTGACTAGTAATTTATAGGAGAACACTATGAAACTGTTATCTCACTATGTCACAATCATACTATTCTACCTGTGTTTCGGCATCCCCGCAACGCTCTACGCAAATTTGATAGGTCACTGGGCGTTTGAAACGCTGGATGAAGATTCCAGCGGAAACAACTACACCCTCACCCTCGAAGGCGCGCCAATCCAGTCCCCCGGAGTCATAGGCCAGGCGATTAATCTGAACGGTACAAACGACCAAGCGGCGGTGCCGGATATGGGCAGCACGCACACGCAACTGACTGTATCGGCCTGGGTAAATACTCGCAAGCCGGATATTGTCTCGCAGGGTATTTTCCATCATAGTCTCTGGCAGGCGGGCACTCCTCATTTTCTGCTGGAATGGTATAATTCGCCCAGCAGCGATCTGACCGGTATTGTCATCGGCATGCCCGGTAACGAAATCAAGCGCCACGCGGCAGACAGTATGTTTGCCGGCGACACCTGGTATCATGTCGCCTGGACGTATGATAATGGTCAATTAAGTTTATATATTGGTTATACCAACGACCCGACACTGCAGTATGTTTCATTTGGCGCCGCGGAGAATATAGATTTGACCTCGATGTATATTGGCGGCGGCTTTGGCCGCTATTTCAGCGGCAGAATCGATGATGTGGCGGTCTGGAACACGCCCTTGAGCGGAGCCTGGGTGCGCGCTTTATGTCAGTTAGCTACGTCCCAGTTCAATTATAATGCCGGACAGGTCAACGACATGATGATCGCTTTTGAAGACGAAGCCGATGTCACCGTTAACGACGATCCCTGGATGTACACTGACCAGGATGTTCCAATCGATGATTATGTGCCTGGTGACGTTTTTCTTGACCGGGGAACTATGTATCTGCTGGTAAACATTAAGTATGAAGAGGAAGAGGGGGCCGGATTCATTCTCGTGCCTGAACCGGCTACAGGCATCATTCTGCTCGTCTTTACCATTTTCTTCACGCGCCGGAAGTTCTACTGAATCCGGGCAGTTCGGGATGAATGAATAGTATTTGCCGTTATGCAGCCGGAATCGTTCCGGCTATTTTTTCAGGTAACATTTTTAATGTAAGGGAGAACCACATGAAACATACTGCATTCACTCTTGTAATTAGTAGCCTGCTCCTGCTCTGCGGCAGTCTTGCCTGCCGGGGAGAACTGGTCGCCCGCTGGGTGGCTGACGACCTGGATGCCGGGGAAATCCAGCAGTGGGAAGACCAGGAAAACAGCATTATCGCTAATACAAACGGTCAACCCACCGCCGTGGAAGATGCGATCGGCAGCCACCAGGCTGTCTTTTTCGACGGCAGCAGCGCGTATTCAGTCGATTCATCCGTCAATCCGATCATAGGCACCCGAGAACTGACAGCGACAGCGGTATTCAAGGCCGATGCATCTATCGGACAAGGCGGTTCATCAGTGACATGGTGGAACGGCACTGATCCCAACCCGTTCTGGAGCCATTCGCTCCTGGTCGGTGTTGAGTTAGGCGGCGGTGGCGTTGGTGACTGGGGCCTGGGAGTGACTAAAACACAGGTTCTGTCCGGCGGCGCGGGCATTGATGGTGACAGAGGAGTACTTGATACTACTGATGTTTCAGACAATCTGCCGCATGTCGGATCACTGGTGATTGACGGAGTCTTATCCAATTGCTACAAACTTTTCCTGGATGGGCAGCTTGTACAAAGCTTGACCAATATTGCAGGTGACCAGACATTTAATGGCCCTATCAATATTGGTATAAATATATTCAACATTACTGGCGACACCCATTATTACACCGGTTATGTCGCGGAAGTTCAGATCGACAGCAGTGCTTTGATTGACGGGGATGTTCTGGCGCTGCATACTGATTTGATGACAACCTATGGCATACCCGAACCGGTATTTTTTACTGTTCTGGGAGTCACGGGCTGTCTGCTCTGTATCAGGCGGATGAAA
>CAZCLS010000240.1:0-6520 GCA_964499565.1 uncultured bacterium | reverse complement strand
AATGGGTGAAAGTGCTATAGTACCAATGGTCATTTCAATTGTATCGTTATTACTGATAGCGACCGTATCAGCGATACTATTGAAGCACTTAAAATTCCCGTATACGATCGGACTGGTATTGGTAGGAATAATACTCGGATTATGTGTCGGGAATACTCACTACTTCGAGCAGGCCCGGCATCTGAAGTTGTCGCCGGAGTTTATTTTATATATCATACTGCCCACGCTGGTATTTGAAGCGGCAATACACATCGACAGCCGGCGTCTGATAAAAAATCTCCTGCCGGTATTGACATTATCCGCGCCGGGATTGATTATATCGACATTTATTGTTGGCGCGCTGGTAGCGTGGTGGACGCCGCTGCCGCTGGCATACGCGATACTTTTCGGGGCATTAATATCCGCGACAGATCCCGTGGCGGTCATAGCGCTTTTTGAAGACATCGGCGCGCCGGAGCGCTTGAAATTGCTGGTAGACGGGGAAAGCCTGTTCAATGACGCCACGGCAATAGTCATGTTTCAAATTGTGTTCGGCGTTATCGCGGCCGGTTCGATTTCAGCCGCAACCATGTTGAGCGGCGCCTGGGGATTTGTGTGGATATTTTCGGGAGGTGTCGTTGTCGGCATGGCGGTCGGAATTATTGTTATGATGATTATTACACTGGGGCGGAACGACCCGTTGATCGATGTGGCCGGCACAACCGTGGTTGCCTACGCGGCCTATATCGTCGCCGACCATTTTCTGCATGTGTCCGGCGTTATGGCGGTTGTGGGAGCCGGGTTGACGGTAAGCTGGATGGGGAAGAGCCGCTTCACCAAAAACACGTATCTGTATTTAAACCATTTCTGGGATTACGCGGCATTTGTGGCCAACAGTCTGATATTCCTGTTGATCGGTTTTACGGAGGACCAACTGATAAAACGGATATTTACCGATCCGGTAATATTTATCCCTATTCTGCTTACTTTTGTGGCCGTAACAATAGCGCGGCTACCGGTAGTATACGGTTTGGTACCGATCGTAAACCGTCTGCCGGGCATGCAGCGGATCAGCGGAAAATACCAGACGGTACTGTTCTGGGGCGGACTGCGCGGGGCGGTACCAACTGCTCTGGCACTGAGCATACCGCGTGATTATCCTCACAGGGAATCAATTCTGGGGCTTACACTGGGCATCGTATTATGCACGTTGCTGATACAAGGCACGACAGTCAGGCCGTTGATGCGGCTTTTGAAAATGAAAACCAACGGGGAATAACCGAACAGTTGAATGAAATGCTGACGGGCAACCGTTACCGCTTCGTCCATTGAAATCATAGCGTTCCTCCCTTATACAAGTACTGCATGCCATAGCCGCGCGAATGCGACAAATCATCTACAGTAACGCGCGGACAGGCGATTCAATCATGTTTTTCAGGTCATCCAGAAATGCCGCTCCGACCGCGCCATCTATGACGCGGTGATCGCAGGATAGAGTCAGTCGCATGGTCGAGCAGACAATCAATTCATCATTCTCGCCCGGAATAACTTCGCGCTGTATCCTGCCGACAGCCAGGATTGCGGAACCGGGAGGATTGATAATAGCCGTAAAATCTTCAATCGCGAACGCGCCGAGATTACTGATGGTAAACGTAGCTCCGCTAAACTCTTCCGGCTGCAGTTTGCCATTCCGGGCTTTTTCAATCAGCTCCTTAAGTTCGCGGTCGATAGTCATAATGCCTTTACCAGCGCAGTTGCGCACTATAGGTACTATCAGGCCGTCATCGAGAGCCACAGCCAGTCCGATATCGATACTGCCGAATTTTTTTATCGTATCTCCCTGCCAGCCGGCATTAATCATGGGATGGCGTTTGAGCGTTAGCGCGGCAAATGTTATCAAAAAGGCGTTCAAGGAATAATGTGAAGAACTGCTTGCGTTTATTTCGGCGCGAGCGGCAAGCAAATCATCAACAATGACGCGGGCTTTCAGGTAATAATGAGGCGCTGAGAATTTTGATTCCGCCAGGCGCTGGGCGATAATACGACGCTTCTGAGAAACGGGAATAGACTCGTCTTTTAAGGCCGTCGCGGCGCCGACGGAGCTCTGGCCGGCTGCAGGTTGTTCAGGGGCGCGCGCGGCGGCCGCTTCGACATCTTTTTTAACTACACGTCCGCCGGGACCGCTGCCTTGAATGGCGGACAGAGACAGACCTGCCTGTTCAGCCAGGGAGCGAGCCAGGGGAGACGCCTTTACGGGAGAGGTAGTGCCCGGTTCGCGTTTGGCAGGGGCTGCTTCTGATTCAGACGGATGGACAGCAGCGGAAGATTCTTTCGGGCCGGCTTGTTTTACATCCTTTGGTTTTTCGGCTGCTGGAGAAGGTTTCTCCGCGGTGCTTTCGTCTTCATACACCGGAGGTTCCACCGGTTCAGTTTTTTTCTTTTCGGCAGGTTTTTTCTCGTTCCCGGGCGTTTTTGAGGTTTGCTTCTCAATTTCTTTCAGAAGGTCTGAAATATCCTCGTCCTTTTCAGCGATGATGCCAATCGCTTCACCAACGGCAGCCTGGCCGCCTGATTCGACGAGTATCTTGCGCAGCACGCCTTCCTGGGTACTCTCGTAATCGATCGTGGCTTTATCGGTTTCAACTTCACAGATGACATCACCGGAAGAGATGCCATTGCCTTCGGACTTTTTCCATTGGGCAATCGTACCGGTTTCCATGGTCGGGGAGAGAGCGAGCATCAAAATTTTTTCAGCCATAGCGGGAGCCAGGGTTCGGTTAAAACGAAAAGGATACTTACTGCAGGTATAGCGTGCGTTTCGCAGCGCTGATAATTTTTTCCACGGACGGTTGTGCCGCCAGTTCGAGCGCATGATTATAGGGCATCGGGACGTCTTCGGACGTAACCACTTCAACCGGCGCGTCCAGGACGTCGAAGCACTCGGAGGAAATCAATGATGCCAGGTACGACATAAAGCTGCACACCGGCCAGGACTCGTCGACCAGGACACAGCGATTAGTTTTACGGACTGAAGCGAAAACGGTTTCCTTGTCCAGGGGACGCAGGGAGCGCAGGTCGATAACGTCGGCTTCAATATTATCCTGAGCAAGCTGTTCGGCCGCGGCGGCAAGCAGACGCATCGGTTTAGCATAACTTACCAACGTAACGTGGTCTCCCGCGCGGCGCACGGCGGCCTGGCCGAAGGGGACGGTGTATTCTTCATCAGGCACGTCATCTTTCCAACTGTATATCATTTCCGCTTCCAGGAAGATGACGGGATTATCATTACGGATAGCGGTTTTGAGCATGCCTTTGGAATCATAAGCGGTCGAAGGAGCAACGACCAGCAGGCCGGGGCAATGAGTATAGAACGTCTGACAGGCCTGGGAGTGCTGGGAACTGAGGTATTCTGCGGGGCCGTTCGGGCCTCGGAACACAATCGGCAGAGAGATTTGACCGCCGGACATATGGCGCAGTTTGGCAGCGTTGCTGATCAACTGGTCAAAGGCCATGAAGGCGAAATTAAAGGTCATGAATTCGATAATCGGACGCAAACCGTTCATGGCAGCGCCGATGCCGACACCGGCGAAGCCTTCTTCGGTAATGGGTGTATCAATGACGCGGCGGTCGCCGTATTTTTCCCACAAGCCCTGACTGACTTTATAGGCGCCGTTATATTGGGCGACTTCTTCACCCATTAAGAACACGCGTTCATCCCGGGCCATTTCTTCGTCCATGGCCTGGCGCAACGCTTCTCTGATAGTAATGACAGGCATACTGACTCCGCGGAACAACAGGATAGTTAAACATAAATATCTTCAAACAGTGTTTCAGGGGCCGGTTCGGCGCTTTCTTCGGCAAAGGCGACCGCGACTTCAACCGCGGACTTGACGGCACT
Organism: uncultured bacterium; assembly: GCA_964499565.1. Classification (GTDB taxonomy): domain Bacteria; phylum Auribacterota; class UBA3054; order UBA3054; family CAZCLS01; genus CAZCLS01. The sequence goes on along the minus strand of CAZCLS010000240.1, from coordinate 2,643 downwards.
GTCCACGGCCTTCAAATCATCTTCAGAACACCGGCCATTCTCACGCATGAACGTTTCAAGAATCAGGAGCGGGTCCTGCTTGCGGTGAGCGTCAAGCTCTTCCTTCGAGCGGTACTTCGCCGGGTCGGTCATTGAATGGCCTTTATAGCGATAGGTCTTGATTTCGAGAAAGGAAGCCAGACCTGAATCGCGCGCCTGGGCAACAGCTTCGTTGACGGCTTCATAAACGGAAAGGACATTCATGCCATCGACCTGGCGGCCGGGAATACCGTAGGAAGCGCCCATAACGGAAAAATCCTGAACAGAGGAAACGCGGGTAAAGTCGGTACCCATGCCGTACTGGTTATTTTCGCAAATATAGATAACCGGCAGGTTCCAGATTTTGGCGAGATTAAGACTTTCGTGAAAGGCGCCCTGATGGATAGCGCCATCGCCGAAAAAGCACAGAACGACGCCATCGATCTTCATATAACGGATGCTGAAAGCAACGCCGGTGGCCAGAGGGATATGACTACCCACGATACCGTTACCGCCGTACATATGGTTGGCGACATCAAACAGATGCATGGAACCGCCTTTGGCGCGGGAACAGCCGGTAATTTTACCGAGCAGTTCAGCCATGCAGCTTTTCGGACTCATGCCGCAGGCCAGGGCATGGCCATGGTCGCGGTAGGCGGTCAGGACATAATCTTTTGTCAGGTCAAGGGCTGCAATCGCGCCGACAGCGACAGCTTCCTGGCCGATATACAGATGGCAGAATCCGCCGATTTTGCGCAAACCGTAGAGCTGGGCGCATGATTCTTCAAAGCGGCGGATAAGGAGCATTTTGTGATACACGTCGCGCAGAAACTCGTCTGAAAAGGCGGGTTTGGATGTAGCTTTTTTTTTCGACGGCTTGCGGGTAGCCATAGATACAGTCTCCTAAGAAAAGATAACGGTTTCCCTGATATTGTTCATGGGACAGAACCAGGTAGCTTCATGCAGGACGGTTTCAAGCACGACGAAATCGGTTTGAGGATTAACTTTCCAGAACACGAACAATTTTTTACCGATCGATTCCAGAATCTCCGCTTTCAGAGCGGGATTGTCAATGATGGAAACCGTGCCGTTGATGGTAACAATATCGCGCAGGGAAGGGGATTGAATCATCCACTGAACTTTGTTGCAGAACTCCAATTCAACAATTTTGGCAAAAAGGGGCGAGGTAACGGCGAAGAGGGCGCCGGGTCTGCCGTTCAGAAAGGCGGGAGTCATCCAGCGCATATGGGGCTGGTTTTTATTGTCAATCGTTGCCAGAATACCAGTTTTGGCCTTGCCCAGAACTTCATCGATTTTCCGTAGCATAGTAGATGGTGTCATAGCGAGCGTCCCCCGGGTAAAAGATTAGGAACAACGTATTCAGTCAGGCAATTTTATCACAGAGAGAGGCGAATGTCAAGGTAAATCAACTCTGAAATACTGATTCTTTACAGGCACAGGCGTTTCGGTTATAATTAATACATTCTATGATACGATAACACTGAGAAAGGGAGTTGCCTGGCATGAGCGATTGTCCGAACAGGGAAAAAAATCTGGCAAAATGTAACTGCAGTTACCGCGGCTGTGAAAAAAAGGGCGTTTGTTGTGAATGCGTCCGTTATCACCGGGCCATGGGAGAGATACCGGCCTGTTTTTTTGACAACAGCACGGAAAAAAAGTATGACCGGTCGATTGCCGCATTCATGAGGAGCCGATCTGCATGAAAAAGCAGCATGTTCAGCAGCCGTCAGCCGGCAGTCTGGACAGGCGGCTGGTAAAACGGCTTGTGATAGCCGGAATCCTTGCCGTTCTGGCTACGGTTGGAATCCTGGCGGGATTTTACCTGGCCTGTGAAGTATATCTGCGCCATGCTGAAGATGCCAACCGCGAAAAAATATTACTGGTTGAGACCAAAAAAGTATCCCAGTATTATACGACGGTGCTGGAAGAGCAGAATTACACTGATATTTCCCAGGTATACACCCGGCCGGACACATTGGCGGACGCCGGCATATTTTCATCGAATGTGAACGGCATTAAATTTGCCATGATAGTCGACAGTAAAGACCTGGTGGTACTGCATACTGATAAAACCCAGGAAGGAATGGTGTTAAACAGCCGCGGGTCCTTCCAGCGCGCCAAGGATGGCAATGATTCGGTCGAGCACACGTATATCAATATCGATGGCGAGTTGACGGATATAATCGACATAACGGTTCCGCTGCATCTGCAGGGACGCATTCAGGGGGCGTTACGGATCGGCTTTCTGCCGACGGTATTGAATCAAGTGTATGTGCGTGAAACAATGGCACGGCATATCCGGACGATCGCGATCGTGTTTCTGTTTATTGCCATAGCCGGGCTGACGGGATTAGCCGGGTATGTATCGCAGCTTTTTATCCAGCAGTACCGTGAACTGGTAAACCGGCGCGAGCAGCAGGAAAAGCAACAGATTGAAATAATCGGGACCGGCATTGTTCATGAAGTGAAAAATTCACTGAACGGCATCCGCATGAACGCGCAATTACTGCAGGACAGTCTGACAATCCTGGCGCCGGAGCAGCGCGAACGTCTGCGCAAAAAAATAGAGCGCATACAGAATGAAGCCGACCGGACGGGAACGGT
>CAZCLS010000239.1:0-6533 GCA_964499565.1 uncultured bacterium | reverse complement strand
TCAGGCAGTTGCGCGGAAAGGTTCGCGATACGATCGTAAAAGGCCCGGTTTATTACTCAGGCGGAGGTGGTTCGGCGACTTTTGTATATGATAATGCTACTAAGCATATTGTCTTCAGTGCGGATTTATGGCGTGAATTGTCATTGATGGGCAGTTGGATCATCGACGCGACAATACTGCGCTGGGCGGAACTCACATCGCGCATATCTCATGGCGAGATACAGCCAAGCACGGTAATTGATCAATTATTGACCGTGCCGATTCCGGAGAGGGAAGTTGGCGCCGCGCGTGGGATATACGAGCAACTTGCTGACAAAGTATGCGTGTGGAGCGACAGGCCGATCCATAGGTCGTTTGATGTGGATCACGCGATTCCGTTTTTCCTGTGGCACAACAATGACTTATGGAATCTTTTGCCGGCGGTGTCGGCGGTCAACAATCAGAAGCGCGACAGACTACCGGAACGGGAACTGGTAACAGCGCGCAAAGACTGCATCGTGTATTACTGGGAACAGCTGCAGCGGTCATATCCAGTCAGATTCGAATATGAAGCCAGCCGGTTTACGGGTGGTCGATTGGAGAACGAAACTAACTGGGAAAATAAACTATTCAGTGTGTTTGCAGAAGCGATAGAGGTTACGGCAATACAGCGAGGAGTTGAGCGGTGGAGGCCGTAGACCGATGCCCGATGTCCGAGGGCCGAGGGCCGAGGGCCGAGGGCCGAGGGCCGTAGTGTGGGCTTGGGGGTGGGTCTTGGGGGTGTGCCGGTTAGGGGTTTCAGGTTTCAGGTTTAAGGGGGTTAGGGGTACATGATGAGAGGGTAGAGGGCTGTTAGTGGTGGGTCGCTTTGCCCTGTGGTGTGCGAAGCTACGCCAGCAGGGTGAGTCGTTTGTGGCTGCGGGCGATCCGTGAGTAAAACAGGGTCAGGCGTTGAATATTAACTATTATTTTCTGCTGCAGGTATTCGCAGAAAATAAGGTGGTAGAGGGGGAGAGTGTGAACCGCGGCAAAGTGTAGACGCGGAGATGGTGTTTGTAGTGTGCGTGCTTGATATTGTGTGATTGATGGGCGGTGAACCACAGAAAACACAGAATGACACAGAAATAGGGGGGGCTGTGCGGGCAGTGGGAAGGTTGGAGGGCGGGAAGGTGGGAAGGTGAGAAAGTGAGAAAGTGAGAAAGTGAGAAAGTGAGAAAGTCCTCCACAACCCCAGGTGATTGGGTGCTTCGGTGCTTCGGTGCATAAACTGATCACTGATTGCCAGGGAGTTTTTGACTGGCAGGTTACTTCGCCCCTATAGGGCTGGACAGGTCGGTGGACATGATACCCGGGGCGGGGCCCCGGGCTATGTTACTGCGGCCTTACAGGCCTTGTTTTATGATCCTGGAGCTTGTATTTTAACTTGCTTTTATAAACCTTTGGTAGCGCCAGTCCAAGTTATCATGATTAGGACGTAATTGGGGTTTGTTCGGGATGATGATTGATTGATGGTGGAGTTTGCAGAAAGAAATGATATAATGCTTGCCTTGAATGAGCATCATATACAAAAACAGGCTGGTGAGTTGAGTTCTTAAATAAAACAGGGAAAACAGATGGCACTGTACGAGATGACTACCAATGGAATGAAAACTATTCCTCTTTCAACTTTCAAGAAAAAACGAATTAAAGAAAGAGCAGATTTGCAACAGATTTTAAAAAAAGAAATTAATGTTTTATCATCAGACATTCTAGTTGTTGCTGAAGAGTTTGGGGATTGGGATGATTCAAACCGTCGTATAGATCTACTTGCTATTGACACTGACGCTAATCTTGTCGTTATCGAATTAAAAAGAACAAATGACGGTGGTCACATGGAGTTGCAGGCTATCCGCTATGCGGCAATGGTCTCTGCTATGACATTCGCTCAGATATGCAATACATACGATCGTTATCTAAAGGGTAATGGAGAAAATATTGATGCAGAAGAAAAGCTTCTGGAATTTTTAGGGTGGAGCGAACCAGACGAAGAGAAGTTCGGAAAAGATGTGCGTATCATACTTGCATCTGCTGATTTCTCCAAAGAAGTAACAACCGCTGTTATCTGGCTGAATGAAAGAGGGTTAGATATCCGCTGCTTCAGGTTGTTGCCGCATGACATGGAAGGACGGACTATAATCGATATACAACAGATTATTCCTCTCCCTGAAGCTGAATCGTACCAGGTCAAAGTGCGAGAGAAGTCCCAAGCCGCAAGAACGTCACGATCTCAAAAGATCAAGTGGGATTTAGAAAAATTGATAAAGGCAATTAAAGAAAATACTAATGATGAATATGCTGAGGCTGCACGTGATATTCATGACTGGTCTTATAAGCTTATGGGCAGAATGTGGTGGAGTGAAGCAAAATTTGATGGAAGTTTCATACCTATTTGGGATGGCCCCGTGGATCATCATTGGTTCTTTGCAGTAAGATCTATCGGCAAAATAGAACTCTATCTTGGATTAATGGCAAAGAAACCACCGTTCAACAATAGTGATCTTCGAAAAGAATTTATCAACCGGCTAAATAAATTGGGTGCTGATATTCCAATGGAAAGGTCTGAACTTTATCCTAAATTTTCCTTGGGCGTCATATCAAATCCGATAAAAATGAAAGCGTTCAGAGAAATTATTGAATGGGCGCTTGGAAAAGTACAACAAATCGATGAAACAGAGAACAATGAAGAGTAATCAGAGCCGTGGTCCGTGGGGCGTTAATGGTGAGTCGTGAGTGGTGAGTGGTGAGTCGTGATCGGTCATCTCGGGTCTTGGAAATCGAAACACAGTTAGTACGGATAGGGTCAGGCGTTGAATATTAACTATTAATTTGTGAAAAGAAATATTGGAACCACAGAAAACACAGAAAGCACAGAAATATACAATAATAATTAACGCAAAGGCGCAGGGGCGCAGAGGGAGAAGGGGATTAAGGGGATTAAGGGGATTAAAGGGTTACAGGGGTTACAGGGGTTGCATAGTCTGATTACCGATTACTGATTACAGGTTACCGGGGATGAGGGGGTTGTGGGGGAATGACACTACTCCAATATTCCATTACTCCAGGGCGAAACATGGGGTCAGGCGTGATATTTGACATATTGCTGTTAAAATAGTATATTGTATAGTGATTAATGAAGTTGCGATATATGTAACTTAAAGAAAATAGATACAACATGAAGAATGCTTATAAAAGTTTATCGAATGATGAAGTATATTTTATTTCACGAGCAGAATATGAAAAACAGAAAGTCATTACGACTTCTTTTGCTCAGAAGGTATTTAACGATAAAAATAAATCTTCACGAATACTGGTTTATTTACAGAGGAAAGGGCGTCTGCTGCGTATTGAGAAAGGAAAATATTTGCTGGTACCGCTGAAAGCGCCAAATCAGCAATGGATGCCCAATGAATTTGTTTTAGCCTCACTGTGGATGGAAAATACGCCATATTATATTGGGTATAATACCGCTTACAATTATTGGGGGTTTACCGAGCAGATACCGCAAACGGTTTTTGTATTAAACACGGAAAAAAGCATAAAACGAAAGATCGGTACCGTCCAATATACCGCGGTCAAGGTTGCCTCAAATAAAATATACGGATTGAAAAAAATAACAATTGAGGCAGAAAAAGTATGCATCAGTGATAAGGAACGCACATTGGTTGATTATGTATACAAGCCAATGGGCTCATGGGAACAGGTTGAGAACGTGCTTGCCGATCAGCTTCCTGAGATACACATTGAGAAGCTGGTACAGTATAGTATTCGATTTCCCGTTGAATCGGTAGGCAAGCGAATCGGTTTGATGCTTGAGCGGCTTGGAATCCCGGAGAAAAAACTGGAACCACTACGGAATTCAATTGGAACGGGAAACAGTTATAGCACGTATAATCCGTTTATCGCTTCACGAAAAGGTAATGTTAATCAGAAATGGAAGGTAATACTCAATGGATAAGGCGACATTACGAGATCTGGTATATTACATTGCGGGTGAACGGGGATTTCGGCCTGGAATAATTGAGAAGGATTATTATTTGACGAAAGTACTTAATGCAATCAATGATCATTTAAGCCAGGACATTGTTTTTAAAGGGGGAACATTATTACACAAAGTATACTTGGATTATCGCCGGTTGAGTGAGGATCTGGATTTTTCATATAATGGGGAAACCGATATTTCGACGCGGGGTAAGCGATCAAGTGCCATAGCCGCAGTCAGAGAAAAGATACCGGCATTTCTCTCGATGGTCGGATTAACCAGCGATAATCCGGATGGTACAGGTCATAACAAGTCAACCCAATATCTTTTCAAAATAAACTATGAATCAATAATCACAAATCGAAAAGAAAGCATTAAACTTGAGATATCCTTGCGTGAGCCACTAATACTTCCGCCAGAATATGTCACGGTGAATCATTTTTTTCAAGAACCATTTACCGGTGAAGACATACTTCCCCGGGGTAAAATTCTGGCGATGTCATTACAAGAAAGTGTTGCTGAAAAGCTGAAAGCAGCGATTTCGCGGTTAACACCTGCTATAAGGGATTATTATGATTTAGAGCAATTTATCCGGATAGATTTCAATTTTTCTCATTTTGATTTCAAGGAAATAGTTGACAAAAAGTTGCAGCAGGATGGATACACACGAGATTATTCAAACAATTTAGGGTTAACTGACCAGGCTATACAGGAATTAAAACGCACAATGTCGAGTGATCTTACACCAATGCTGAGAACCGATGATACATTCGATCTGGATCGGGTATTAGCATATTTCAATGAATTGTTTGCTGTAACTCAATAGGGTCAGGCGTTGAATATTAACTATTATTTTCTGCTGCAGGTATTCGCAGAAAATAAGGTGGTAGAGGGGGAGAGGGTGAACCACAGAATACACAGAATGACACAGAAATGGGGATTCAGGGTTGAAGGTCGCGGAGCTCCCGTGGGTTAAAAGAACGCTGTGCGTTCTTTGGGTTGAATCCGTCGGTGGCCGGATCGGGTTGAATGGGTTACAGTGGTTACATAGGTTACATAGTCTGATTACCGATTACTGATAACCGATTACCGGGGATTAAAGGGATTAAGGGGTTACAGGGGTTAAGACCACTACTCCATTACTCCAGGAGGGGGGTACAGATAGGGTCAGGCGTTGAACCACAGAAAACATAGAAATATACAATAATAATTAACGCAAAGGCGCAGGGGCGGAGTGGGAGAGTGGGGGAGTGGGGGAGTGGGGGAAGTTGGTGTGAAGGGTATGCTATTATGTTCGTGCTGGATAAACAGGAACTAATATACTACTTGGTAAGAATTTATGATTTGTTCATATATTTTCGAAATCGAAATCGAAATCGCGATCGCAATCGATTGATAGAAAGACGATAAACATCCAGTTTTTCGTGTCCGAGTGGCATGGTATTTTTGGTATGGGTTATTTTTATTTCGATTTCGATTTGGATTTCGATTTGGATTTGGATTTGGATTTCGATTTCGATTTCGATTTCGATTTGGATTTGGATTTCGATTAAACGTTTCACTTATATATATGTCACAACCGGCAATTTTTGCGGGTGAATATGAGGAAGAACACCTAATCATACGTTTTCGGAAATGAATTTGAAGGAACCGCGCGTCGTAACTGTCAACCACCGCTTTGCTTGGTCAATATTTTCGAAATCGCGATCGCAATCGATTTTTTGGCGACAAATTAAAGGTTACTATCTAAGGATTCATATCCCCGTCCACCCAATCGACTAAGCATAATAGCCATACGATCCAGTTCATCCTTGTGTTCCTGGCTTTCGGTTTCATGTAACCCTTTACCCGCTACAAGTACATCCTGAATCGCGGCACATTCTAATGTTGAGCCGCGAGCAATTTCAAAATACCGTCGTCTATCCGCTACCGTTGTTTTACCATTACCCTCAGCAATGTTCAACGGGATCGATTGACTGGCGCGAAGCCATTGATCGCGTGCAGGTCGATGAACACCGTTCAGTTCCCGTGCCTTTTTATAGACCCACGCTACGTAATTTATGGAAAGTTTATAAACATCCAGTTTTTCGTGTCCGAGTGACATGGTATTTTTTGGTGGGGGTTATGATTATTATTTCGATTTCGATTTCGAATTCGATTTTGATTTCGATTTCATTTCGATTTCGATTGCGATTTCGATTGCGATTTCGATTATGTGTTTCACTAATATATACGGCACAGCCGGCATTTTTTTGCATACTTTTGTAAAAAACACTCGCATCATACTTATATGTAAATACATACAATAATACATAATGATCATCAAGCATACATCCAAAAAAAAGCATACGCTATACACTCATTTCCCCCACTCTCCCACTCCCCCACTCCTATTAGCGGTGGACGGATTGGGTTGAAGTCGGTCGTAGCCATTTAGTCGTCAATTTTTGACTATTTTATGGAAATATATTGACTTAATGACGAAAATAGTGTATATTTTATAGAAGTAGTCATATAGTGACTATATTAGAGAAAA
>CAZCLS010000238.1:0-6542 GCA_964499565.1 uncultured bacterium | reverse complement strand
GTTCTTCATGGGTCTTCTCCTGGTTTACTTCGTGTTCGTCATAATAAGGTTAGTTCCTGTTCAACAATCTGCTCAGTCAAGCAGCGCGCGGCGGAATAATGTTACGCCGTCTACGCTGGTTTCTTCGTCCGGTGTTGCCGTCTGGTCAGTTCCACCGAACAGCTTCTGCTGATCATTAACTGCTATCATACTGTCTTTGAGGTTTTCGAGTGTGTTCTTCATGGGTCTTCTCCTGGTTTACTTCGTGTTCGTCATAATAAGGTTAGTTTCTGTTCAACAATCTGCTCAGTCAAGCAGCGCGCGGCGAAATACCGTTACGCCGTCGATCGCGGTGTCGCGAGTTTGATAATCAGTCTGGCTGACTCCGCCCACGAGCTTCTGCTGTTCAGCATTGTTCAGTTCGTGATCTTTGAGAATAGTGATTGATGCGTCCATAGAGTTCTCCTGATAGTTAATGATTAACGTTAATCTTTTTCATGGTTGGTGAGTTACAGCAATAAAAAGCGCGCACTGGTTTTAAGCGCCGGCAACAGAGCTTTATCTACAAGCCCGTTCCACATAACGCACACCATTATAGTAGGTTTTTTTTTAAAAAGCAATCACAAAAAGTACTATTTACATCTTCCTAAAACACTATTTTCACCCTCACAAATAGTGACATTCCACAACGACTTGTAGAATGTATTATTGGATTTGCGATATATTGTAAACTCTGCTATAATACAATAGTCAAAAAATTACCTTTTTTTTCGTTATTTTTGACCCGATAAAGTCCTGTATGGCTGATCAAACAGTGCAACTCAATATTTCTGAAAGCAAATCTATCCCGTCAAGGAATACGATTGAAGCGCTCATTGCTGCCGCTGAGGAATGCATCTCATCCAATCGTGACAAAGCCGCTGAACTCATCGTTCAAGCCCGGTTCGCTGCTAAACAGCATGGCTGCAAAGACTTGCTTGCACAGTCGCTTCGCCTCGCTTCCTCTATAGCTAATGCCCGCGGCGATTATTCGCATGCCCTGACCGATGCGACAAATGCCCTGACTTTGTTTGAACTCCTGGATGACAAGAACGGTGCCCGCATCATGTTCGAAATGTTAGGGTCGATCTATACTAATCTTTCTGATTATAAAGCCGCGATCGACATGTTCAAACAATGTCTTTCCATTGCTCGCGATAACGGCGATGCCAGGAAAGAAGCCGCCCTCTTGAAACAGATCGGTAATATCTATTTCAAAACCAGTGACTATCATTCATCACTCGATTTTTATAAGAAAAATGTCGATGTCATCCGCCGTCTTAAAGATGTCCCCGGCGAAGCTGCCATCCTCAATAATATCGGCATTGTCTACCTCCATCTCGGCGATTGCGAAAAAGCACTTCAATACCTGAATGAAAGTCTGCGTATCAAACAACAGCTCGGTGACCTGATCAGCGAGGCTAGTACCCACAATAATATCGGCCTTGTCTATGAACGTATGGGCAGATACCCCAAAGCCCTTGAATGCTATCAGAAAAGCCTGCCGCTGACCCAGTCCGCCGGCGATGAATACGGCCAGGCCGGTATCCTTATCAATATCGGCGTCGTCTACCAGCAGATCGGTGATTATTCCAAGGCGCTCGATCAATTTCTGAAAAGTCTTGATATCACCCGGCGGCTCGGTGACCAGCACGGCGAAACGGAAATTCTTAATAATATCGGCACGGTCTGCCTTGAAACCGGCGATTATTCCTCGGCGCTTGAATATCTTAAGAAAAGTTTGAAAATCTGGCAGGATATTGATGATAAACATGGCGAGGCTGTTACGCTGAAAAGTATCGGCGGCGTCTATTTCAAACTCGAAAAGTTCAATGCTGCCCTGGGGTGCTATTCAAAAATTCTCCCCATCGCCGAAGAAGCCGGCGATTCTCTTACGGTGGCCAACACCCTGAATGATATCGGTGATGTCCACCGCACTCTCGGTAATGCCCGGGAAGCCCTCGAAAATTATGAGCGCTGCCTGAAAATTTCCAAAAAAAGCGGCTTCCGCAAGTGCCAGGCCGAAGCTTTATTGGGGATCGGTATCGTCCATGCCCGCGGCGATTACAGCGCCGAAGCCCTCGAAAGCCTGCACGAAGCCCTGGCCCTTTCCGAAGAACTGGGCGCTAAGGACCACATCTATAAAGCTCACTATAATTTGTCTTTCGCCTACGAAAGCCAAGGCAATATTCAGGAAGCCCTCAATCATATGCGCGCCTTCCACCGCGTTCGCGAAACGCTCTTTAATGAGGAGTCAGATAAAACCTTCAAAAAATTGCAGGCGATCCATGAAGTCGAAACCGCTAAGCATGAGGCTGAAATCTATCGCCTCAGAACGGTTGAACTGGTCGAGCTTAACCGCAATCTGAATGAGGCGATCACTGAGAAAAACGAACTGATGAGCATCGCCGCTCATGACCTCAAAAATCCCTTGACTGCTATCCTGATGGCTACCTCTCTGTTCAATAAAGCCGACCTGGTTATACCCCCCGCAAAAGTTTTTGAGCATGTCAAACGTATCGATACCAGCGCCGAACGGATGCTGTCGATCATTACCCAGCTGCTCAGCAGTGACGCGATCGAATCCGGCAAAATCAACCTGACTCCCTCTGTTGTCGATTTGGTGGCTCTCGGCCGCGAAATGATTGATGACTATACCGAACGGGCCATGCAGAAAAACCTGACGCTGCACTTCGCCGCCGACCTGCCCCGCATTCATGTCTATACCGACCAGGGTGCTACTAAACAGATTATGGACAACCTGGTTTCTAACGCGATCAAATATTCTCCGTTTGATAAACAAGTCTTTATTTCCGTCAAACACGCGGCGAATATGGCCTTGTTTGAAGTTAAGGATCAGGGGCCCGGCCTGTCCGCCGAAGATAAACGCAAACTGTTCCAGAAGTTCGCCCGTCTGAGCGCGCGACCGACTAATAATGAACACTCGACCGGCCTGGGCCTTTCAATCGCCAAAAAGCTGGCCGAAAAAATGAACGGAACGATTCGCTGTCAAAGCGAGTTGGGAAGCGGAGCAGCTTTTATCGCCGAGTTTCCTTTATGCCTGGATGAACGTACTCAGTCTCAGTCACCATCGTAACTGTAATGTATTTACCAGAGATGTAACGTATGAGCATTACCATTTTGATTGTTGATGATCACACTGTCGTGCGCGACGGCCTGCGAGCGATTATCAATGCCGAACCGGATATGCAGGTCTTAGCCGAAGCAGAAGACGGTCAGGTCGCTTTCGAGCTGGTTCAAAAACATAATCCCGATGTCGTGATTATGGATGTTGAACTGCCCCGCTTGAACGGTCCTGATGCTACTGCCCGCATTACCGAGATCAGCAAAGCCAAAGTTATCGCCCTCTCGGCCCATTCGTATATCCGCTATGTGCAGCGCATGTTGAAATCGGGCGCCTCCGGCTATATGCTTAAGGAAAATCCTTCCGAGGAAATCGTTCCCGCTATTCGCGCTATCATGCGCGGAGAACGCTTTCTCAGTTCGCAGCTCACTCAGTCCGTGCTCCAGGATTATATCTCCCGCCTGCCGGATGACGATTCCGACCTGCTATCTCTGCTCTCGGCCAAGGAACGTGAAGTTCTGCAACTCATCGCTGAAGGTAAATCCACCCGCGAAATCGCCGAACGTCTCGCGGTCAGTGTTCATACTGTCGCTACTCACCGCTCTAATATTCTCGAACGGCTCGGTATGGATAGTGTTGCCGACCTTATTAAATTCGCTATCCGGGAAGGATTAACCTCGCTTGATATGTAACCGGTTTCTGATTGCCGGGTAATTTCGCTAACCCTGTTTTTTTGCGCGTATGGGATTCCCTTTTTATCATCAGCATGATGCCACCGACTGCGGCCCGACCTGTCTGCGCATGATTGCCAAACATTACGGCAAAAGCGTCCCGCTCGCTCCGCTGCGTGAGCGCAGTTATATCACCCGCCAGGGCGTCTCGCTCCTCGGTATCAGCAATGCCGCCGAAAGCATCGGCTTCCGCACCCTGGCCGTGCGGATCCCCTTCGAAAAACTGGTCAAAGAAGCGCCCCTGCCCTGTATCGCCCACTGGAAACAAAATCATTTTGTCGTCATCTACAGTGCTTCCCGTCGCACGGTAAAAGTCGCCGATCCTGCTCATGGTCTGCTGAAATATTCTCGCGCCGAATTCCTCCAGAGCTGGCTCAGTACCGGCAAAGACGAAGGTGTTGTTCTGCTGCTGGAAACCACCCCCGCCTTCCTCTCCGAAGAAAAACAGGCCGAACCCGCCCGGAATGGCTTTGCGTTTATGTTCTCCTATCTCCTGGCGTATAAACGCTACCTGTTTCAACTGATCCTCGGCGTGCTCTTCGGCAGTTTAGTGATGCTGATCTTCCCCTTCCTGATGCAGGCGGTCGTCGATATCGGTATTACCAACCAGGACCTGGGCTTTATCTATCTTATCCTTGTCGCCCAGCTCATGCTCTTCCTCAGTCAGATGTCGGTCGATTTTATCCGCAGCTGGATTCTCCTGCATGTCGGCGCGCGCGTCAATATCTCGATCCTTTCCGATTTCCTGACTAAACTTATGCAGCTGCCCCTGCCGTTCTTCGATTCACGCACGGTGGGTGACCTGCTGCAGCGCGTTGATGACCACCGCCGTATAGAACGCTTTCTGACTTCCTCGACTCTCAGTATTGTGTTCTCGTTTGTTAATCTGATTGTTTTCAGTATCGTTCTGGCTATCTACAGCATCCCTATCGTTCTCGTGTTCCTCAGTGGTACGGCCTTAGCCCTGATCTGGATCGCTATTTTTCTCACCCGGCGGAAATCCCTGGATTATAAACGCTTCTCGCGCCTGTCCGAAAATCAGAGTAAACTGATCCAGCTGATCCAGGGTATGCCGGAGCTGAAGCTGAATAACAGCGAACGTCAGAAACGCTGGGAATGGGAACGCATTCAGGCCTCCCTCTTTAAACTCAATGTCAAAAGCCTGGCTCTCAACCAGTATCAGAAAGCCGGCATGCTTTTCCTGCTTAAGGCCAAGGATATTATCGTTTCCTTCATGGCAGCCAAAGCGGTGATCGACGGCTCCATGACACTCGGTATGATGCTGGCGGTCCAGTATATTATCGGCCAGCTTAGCGGTCCAATCGACCTGCTGGTCGAGTTTTTTCACAGCGCCCAGGATGCCAAGCTCAGCGCTGAGCGGCTCGGAGAAATTCAATCGTTTAAGGATGAAGATACCGCTACCGATACGCTCATGTCCTCCGTCCTGCTCGAAAACAAAACCATCCAGCTGCACGCTGTGTCGTTCAGGTATGGCGATGCGTCCGAGGAATGGGTTTTGGAAGATATCAGCCTGGTTATTCCGGATGGAAAAACCACCGCGATCGTCGGCACCAGCGGCAGCGGTAAAACCACGCTTCTTAAACTCCTGCTTAAATTCTATCCACCCTCATCCGGCGAAATCCGCCTCGGTTCCGCCCGCCTTAAAAATATTAACAGCAGCATCTGGCGCGGTCAGTGCGGCGTGGTTATGCAGGACGGGTATATCTTCTCCGATACGATCGCCAACAATATCGCCCTCGGTTCGACAGACATAGACAAGGCGCAATTATTGCATGTCGTCAGATTAGCATGTATGCAGGATTTTATCGAGTCTCTGCCGCTGGCCTACAACACCCGCATCGGCAAAGACGGTCACGGTCTCAGCGAAGGCCAGAAACAGCGTATTCTGATCGCCCGGGCCTTGTACAAGAATCCCGATTACTTTCTGTTCGATGAGGCTACCAGCGCCCTGGATGCTAATACCGAGCGCGAAATCATGCAGAACCTGCAGCTCTGTCTCCAGGACAAAACCGGCGTTATCATCGCCCATCGCCTCAGCACGGTTCAGAATGCCGACCAGATTATCGTGCTTGAACACGGACGGATAGTCGAACGCGGCACCCATGTGGAACTCGCCGCGGCCCGCGGCGCCTATTATCACCTCGTAAAAAATCAGCTGGAGTTAGGGAGATAATGAACCATTCCGATATCCAACTGCGCAGTGATGAAGTCCAGGAGTTGATGAGCTTTATCCCCAGCCGCATTATCCGCTGGGGCATCACGGTCATTTTTCTGACGGTTCTGATTATGCTTTATGTTTCCTGGCTGATTCAGTACCCGGATGTGATCAATGCCCGCGTTAAAATCGTTTCTACTCCCCCGCCTATCGGCCTGATCGCCCGCGCCGATGGGAGGCTGACCCTGTTTGTCCAGGACCAGAGTTCCGTCACAGCCGGAACTACCCTGGCTATCATCGAAAATCCCGCCGATTCAGACGACGTGTTCGTTCTGCAGCACGTTTTGGAACAGTTTCCCGCCCTTTTAGCCCGGCCCCAGTCTCTGACCAATATTTCTATTGACCGCAGCGCTTCGCTGGGCGAATTGCAGGATACTTATAACGATTTTATTAAAACCCTGCTCTCCTATCAACTCATCCTGGTTCACACGTCCTCCAATACCTCCCTGGCCGCGACTGCTCCCCTGTATGG
>CAZCLS010000237.1:0-6558 GCA_964499565.1 uncultured bacterium | reverse complement strand
TAAGCTTAGGCAAGAGCGGAGAATGATGATGAACATTTTGAATCTTCTATCGAAATTCTACTATCTGAATCCGCGCTGGTTGTATCTGGCGATTACCCTGGTATTGCTGATACCAATGATATTTACGATACCGATGCCGGAGAACAAGGGATCGCGCGGAGCGCAGGGCGTTTATGACATGGTTAGCGCCTGTCCTACGAACAAGGTAATCCTGATTGACTCATCGTGGGATATGGGCTCGAAACCGGAATGCATGGCGCCGCTGGAATGTTTTGTGAATGACTTATGCGTTCGGAAACGCAAGTTTGTTGTGTTTTCGTCGGGGTTATATGCGCCGACGTTTGCGAATGGTGTGATTATACCCATAGCAGAAAAGGCCGGATATGTTTACGGACGGGATTGGGTAAATCTTGGTTTTATTCAGCCGCCGGCAGGCAGCCAGACGTTGCTGATCGATGGGTTCTGCCGTGACATTTTCGCGACGCGGCCGATAGACTACAACGGCACGGCGATCACCAATATTCCCCTGATGCAGAATGTGAAAAACGCCAGTGACATCCATATGGTCATGGCGATCAACTATTGTCCGCCGCAGGAATGGATAAGTATCGGCAAATCGGTGTATGGACTGGAAGTAGCGTTCGCGTCGGCCGCGATTATGGCGCCGTATTATTATGTGTTTATGGACAGCGGCCAGTTATGCGGCCTGCTGACGGGCAATCGCGGCGCCTATGACTATGAAACGCTGACGGGGATGTTTGGAATGGGCAGAAAGGTAATGATGGCGTTTGCATTCGGCCTGTGTTTTATTATAGCCGCCGTGCTGCTGGGCAATCTTGGATTCTGGGCAGCGAAGCGTACGAGGAGACGTGTATGAATCATCCGTTAACAATCTGGATCGGCGTTATTGTAACGCTCACGGTTCTCAGTTATCTTATCAAGGATAATGTCTTCTATCGCTACATGCAAAAGGCGGCGATGGGAACGACGGTGGGTATTGCGATCGTTATGACCTGGTCGCAGATTCTGAAACCGTACTGGTGGACACCGATCTCCACGGCATTCAGTGAAAACGGGCATTGGAGCGGCATTTTATGGCTGCTGGCCCTGATTCCCGGGTTATTATGGTATTGCCAGATGTCGAAAAAGTGGTTCTGGCTGAGCAAGCCGGTTCTGGCGTTATTTATTGGTGTGGCGGCGGGCATGGCGTTCAAAAGCACCATTCTGTTGATCATGCCGCAGCTGGGTGCTGCATTGCGGCCGTTGAATCCCTGGACCGTTGCAGGCGGTCTGACAATACAGAGCGGGCTGGAGGTGTTGAATAACGCGGTATTCATGATTGCGCTGTTTACGACGTTGCTCTATTTCTGCTTTACGATAAAAACTGAGAACCGGCTGTTCCTGGCGCCCATGACAACCGGGCGGCTGATGATTATGGTGGCGCTGGGCGCGATGTTCGGGAATACGGTCATGACCCGTATGTCATTTCTGATAGAGCGAATGCAGTTCCTGTTTCAATTTTTCAGTGAGCAGGTGAACTACCTTATGCAGTTATTCGGCGGATCGGCCATGGTTAATTGATACGAAGCAGGCGCAGATATGGGAAACAAAGAATTCAATGTAATAGTGGCAACGGATTGCGGCAGTACGACAACCAAAGCCATCCTGATAGAAAAGACCGCTGAAGGATATCGGCAGACGTACCGGGGCGAAGCGCCCACGACGGTCGAGGTGCCGTACGAGGATGTGACGCGCGGTGTTCTCAACTCGTTAGTCGAGCTGGAAGAGCTTTCGGGCCGGAAGATCCTGGACGGCGAGAAGATTATTACACCGGCCAGGGGAAACGAGGGAGTGGACATGTACATATCAACCAGCAGCGCGGGCGGCGGCCTGCAGATGACCGTAGCGGGAGTGGTTGCTTCCATGACGGCGGAAAGCGCGCAGCGGGCGGCCTTGGGAGCCGGAGCGATTGTGATGGATGTATTGGCCAGCAGTGACGGCAAGGCGCCGCACGAAAAAATTCAGCGCATACGAACCTTGCGGCCGGACATGGTACTGCTGTCGGGAGGAACGGATGGAGGAACAATTGAGCATGTCGTGGCATTAGCGGAGCTTATCGCCGCAGCCCGGCCGCGGACGCGGCTGGGATCGACATTCAAACTGCCGATCGTATATGCCGGCAACTGTGAAGCGCGTGAGCTGGTACAGAAAGCGCTGGGTGACGGTGTCGAGCTGCATATAACCGAAAACCTACGCCCGACACTGGAAATTGAAAATTTAGGCCCCGCCCGTGAAGAAATCCACGAATTATTTTTGAAGCATGTGATGATGCAGGCGCCGGGATACAAGACCCTGATGGCATGGGTAGGATCGCCGATAATGCCGACGCCGGCGGCGGTAGGCAATATCATCCAGACGGCGGCGCGCACACGCAAGCTTAACATAGTGGGCGTGGATATCGGCGGGGCGACAACGGATGTATTTTCGGATTTCAATGTACTGGGAGCCGGCATCGACGCCGGCAAAGACGAGCGCGTATTCAACCGGACGGTAAGTGCGAATTTCGGCATGAGCTACAGCATATCGAATGTTCTGGCGGAAGCGGGCATAGAAAACATACTGCGCTGGGTACCGTTTAAAATCAGCGAGACGGAGTTGCGCAACCGGATCAAGAATAAAATGATCCGGCCCACGACGGTACCGCAGACATTGGACGATTTAAAGATAGAGCAGGCCATCGCGCGCGAAGCGCTGCGGTTGTCGTTCATTCAACATAAGGAACTGGCGGTAGCGCTGAAAGGTGTCAAGCGGTCGCGCGGATTCGGCGAATCACTGACCCAGGCCGAATCGGGCAAATCGGTCGTAAACATGGCGCGGCTGGACCTGCTGATCGGCAGCGGCGGAGTGTTGTCCCACGCGCCGCGGCGGTCGCAGGCGCTGATGATGCTGATCGACGCGTTCGAGCCGCAGGGCATCACGCGCCTGGCGGTAGACAGTATATTTATGATGCCGCATCTGGGCGTATTGGCACAGATCAATGAAGAAGCGGCGACCGAGGTATTCGAACACGACTGTCTGATAGAGCTCGGAACATGTATATCGTCACTTAACAAGGGCAAGCCGGGCATAAAATACTTTGATTACAGCCTGACGGTGGATGGTGAAACACGCAGCGGCAGTGTGCATGATATGGAAATGAAACGGGAACCGCTTGAAGCGGGAAAGACCGGAACGATAAAAATCGAGCCGCATCGAACGATCGATGTCGGCGCAGGCCGGGGCAAAATGCTGGAAGGGACGGTACACGGGGGTGTTGTGGGCTTAGTATTAGACGGCCGGGGCCGGCCGCTGGTAATACCCGGGAAGGACCGGCAGCATATTCTTAACCGATGGGTAGAGGCGCTAAACGCCTATCCTGCGTTATCAGAGGATCAGAGGTAAGCGACTATGGCACACACGTACACACCAGGGTTACGGGTAACGGCTTATACAACCGTGCGCAAGGAACGGCGCCTGCCGATCGCCGGAAAGGTATTAGTACAGAAAGGAGCGGTCGTCAAAGCGGAAGACGTTGTAGCCACGGCGGAACTGCCGGGAACAGTAGCCACGCTGAATGTTATGAACCAGCTTGGTATCTCGGCCGGTGAAATACCGGGATACATGCTCAAACAGGAAGGCGATCCGGTCCGTGCCAACGAGATAATCGCCGAGACCCGGCCTTTTTTGAAACTATTCCGGAGTGTTGCCCACTCACCCATAGGCGGCACGATCGAAATCATATCGGATGTTACCGGCCAGGTAATTGTACGCGCCGCACCGCGACCGGTGGATTTGTTAGCATATATAGACGGCACGGTCGTTGAGATACTGGAAGGCGAAGGAGTCGTGGTGGAAACGAGCGGAGCATTTATCCAGGGAATTTTAGGTATCGGGGGAGAGGTGTGCGGAGAGATTACATTAGCCGGCGCGGGGCGTGACGCGGTGATTACGCCGGACGATTTAAAGCCGGAGATGAAAGGGGCGATTGTTGTTGCCGGTTCGTTTGTAAGCAGCGCGGTGTTCCAGCGGGCAACGGAGATAGGAATTGAGGCGCTTATCTGCGGCGGTTTCAACGATGTCGATTTGCGGGCGCTGTTAGGCCGCGATCTTGGAGTAGCCATTACGGGACAGGAAGACATAAAACCAATCCTGATCATAACGGAAGGATTCGGCACAATACCCATGGCGCAAGCGACGTATGACTTGCTGGCTGCTCACGCCGGCCGGCGCGCGTCGGCCAGCGGGGCGACGCAGATACGGGCGGGAGTCATGCGGCCGGAAATAATTATTCCGGCGGATAAGAATGATTCCCGGACGGCAGCAGCGGCTGAAGAACCGGAGCACACCGGGCTACAGGCCGGCACACGGGTGCGCATCATCCGGGAACCTTATTTCGGAGTACTTGGCACGGTAAAGAGTCTGCCGACAGGGCTGACGACTGTTGAAAGCGAAACGAAAGTCCGCGTTGTTGAAATTACCTGTGATGACGGTAGAATCGCAATTGTACCGCGTTCGAATGTGGAAGCGATCGAATCGTAACAGCGGACAGCGGAAAAAGCCTGCACAGTCCACGGTCTCGTTCAGCAGAGCTTCGCTCGCCCGCAGCCACACGTATTCAGCAGCGTTCATGCGGGCTATGTGGCTGCCGGCGAGGGGGGCATGTGGGCGGAACGAGACGGTGGATGTATGAGCTTGAGAAAGTAGCCGCCCTCCCACTCTAATGTTCACACGTCTGCAAGCCGGAGTAGCCCCAGGCTTCTATGAAGCCGGGGCAGGGAACTGGAGGATGACGGCAGTGCGTGCGTAAATCCCAGGGGCTACCGAAGCCTGAACTCAGCAGACACTTCTGTAGCCGGTCTCGATGAGGCCGGTTGCTGGGCGTTGTGCGTGCGGACTTCGTAGTAGCCACCGTTTGTCCCTAAACGGTGGACTAACCCACATACCCGTGCAATCAAAACATATGCAAACACAACGGACATCGAATTTTGTGACCCGTCACATTTTCGTCCCCCTTTTCCATCCCAGCGCTGAAGTAGGTACAACCAGTTTACTTGACCTTGAATCAAATAGGGTATATAATATAAAAAACAATACTACATTAATTTTGTGCGTTTTACCCGGGGAAACTCATATGAAAAATGCGAATGTGGTTATAGCATGCTTAGTGTGTGCCGGTACGCGCATAGCAAAAGAACGGGTTAAAAAGCTGGAGAAGCTGAATATAGATGCGATAACGGCAGTGATAATCGATGGAGTCGTTCAGTAGGATGGAAAGGTATCAGGGTTCAGGGTTCAGGGTTCAGGGTTCAGGAAATGGAGTCGTGCTTGCACGGAATGTCGGACGGGTCAGACACGAAATTCCGGCATGTTTGCGAATCAGAAGGATTTTTGAACGTATCTGCATGTAAAAAGCATGCACGGTAAACATAACAAGGAGAATCACAGCATGAAACAAGCAGGATTACTACTACTGATAGTACTGTTCGGCAGCATTGTAATGGCGGGAGTACTCGGAACACTTGATTTAACCGGGTACGAAAATAACCGTCATGATTTGAAGGGCAACACGGTCGCCGTGAGTGTCACGAAGGAAGGCGGGGGGGGCGGCGGTGGAATTATCACGGCCTGCACGATCGCCGTATTTGACTGCAAAGGACAACAGAAGCTGAGTGTGCCGTTTGCGGAAGCCCTTGGAGGAACTAAGGTTCAGATCGAGCATTTCGACAAGAGCTGGGTGATTGTCAATGTTGAAAGCGGCACGAATTACTATTACTCACTCAGCGTCGGCAGTAAAGGAGTGACCGTATTAGGATCGGCGATAGCGGATGATGTGAATGTGCGCTACGCGTACAAGAAAGTAGTTGTCGGATACAAAAATTCCACTAAACAGTGCCAGTTGTATGACCAGGAACTGCAGCCGATCGGGTCGGCGGTAACCATACTTGGCAATCCGCGGGCATTGAATAGTGGAGCATATTTTTATTGTGAAGGAGACGGCAAAACGCAGATATACCGTGTAAAGAAGACGCTTGAGAAGTTGATAGAAGCCAATGGCGCGTATAAGGAAATCAATGAAGCCAAACGGCTGTGCTGCATTCAGGAAGACGAGAAGCATACCATCTGCAAGTATTAACAATACAGGAACAAAAGGAGAAAAACGATGAAAAAAGGTATAACAATAATTGCGGTGGTACTCTGTGCGGCGACCGTATATGCCAAAGGCAGCGGGTCAACGATACCGAATACGGACTTAGTCTACACCGGTCCCGGGGGCGTGGAATCCTTCACCGAAAATGTAGCTGATGCGCTGACAAACTATCCCTGGAGTGATGTACCGATACCGCCTGGAACAGTTCTGATAAAGATAACGAACACGGGCAACACCTGCAAGATACAGCCGGCGGACAAAGGGTCGCAGGATACAATTGCTCTGATTATTGACGGCGGTCCCAGTAAAATCCAGATGGATTTCGGCCAGGCCAAGGGAGCGGGGACAATTCCGTATATGTATATTAACGG
>CAZCLS010000236.1:0-6600 GCA_964499565.1 uncultured bacterium | reverse complement strand
CATAGTTATACCATTGTACTATTTTGTGTCCAAGAAAACAGGTGGCAACTCAATACCAGACATCCTGAACAAGGCCGTTCGTGGAGATTTCGGAATAATTATAACCAGGATTATTAACTATACCGAAAACCAACTTGCCATTATTAAAAGCCAGGATTTCGGTGCCGGCATAATCGATGATCTTGCCGTTAACACAATCCTCGCCATCCCATTTAAACCAGACATCATAGGAGAAGCCGCCATAGGCTTCGATCACGGCATTTGAAAGCAGGCGGGGAGTATCGGTAATGAAATCGTTAGGAATGCTGGCGTTAAACGAACCGCCGGAGCCGCTGGGTGGCGCTTCAGCAACATAGGAATTGATATTGGAGAAGGTTGTCGCGTTATTACCGAACGGTCCTAAATCAGTTACCGTGGTGCCGGAACCGTTATAGGAGGCTGGGAAGCTGTATTCGCACACGTTGGTCAAAGCGGCACTCAGCGAGGCAGCGCTAATGAACGTAGTAATAACGACCAGCATGGTTGTGATAAGACTTTTCATAGTTGCACCTTTACATATCAATTAGGTTATCTTACATCTTTATTTAACTATCTATATTATACCAGAAAGGAGTACACGGTGCGTGTATATAATTTAAGTTAATAAAAGTGCACATTAGTAGGGAATGGATGATGATAAATGGTTGATGGCAAATGGATAATGGATGATGGAATTGCAAAAATGCAACCAAGAAAAACACGAACAGTATTTTTAAACGCAAAGGCGCAGAGACGCAAAGATATTTTTGGGGACAAAATAATTATTCGACAAAATGACTGTGGTGTGTGTAGGGTTGGTTTTGAGAAAGCCTTTCCCATGCGTCCGCTTGCACAAAACAGCAATATATGTTATAATCTTACTGGTAAGAATATTTAATACTACACCGCCAGATTCAGTATGAAAGCAGCCGATATTACCAGATTGTCTTCAAAGGGGCAGATCGTCATTCCAGAGTCTATTCGAACGCGACTCGGGTTAAAACCAGGCATGGAATTTTATGTTGTTGGAGATGAGGATGTTATTGTGCTTAAAATTCTCGCGTATCCCGAATTGAACGATTTTAAAGACTTGATTGCCCAAGCCAGGGATCAAGCATCTACAGCCGGTTTGAAACCGTCTGATATTGACAAAGCTGTTAAAAAGGTGCGTTCAGGTAAATGAATGTAGTTGTTGATACCAACGTGTTTATATCCGGAATTTTCTTCACTGGTCCTCCCCATGAAATTCTGCAGGCCTGGCATTCCGGCACACTCACATTTATTATTTCACTTGATATTCACGAGGAATATGCTCGGGTGGCTAACGAGCTCTCAGATAAATTCCCCGGCATAAACCTGTCATCCATATTGCAATTAGTATATGTTCATTCAATTTTAGTTAATCCTCATCCGTTACCCACCGCAGTGTGTACTGATCCTGATGATGACAAATTTATCGCCGCTGCACTGGCAGGAAAAACAGCGATTATAATCAGCGGGGACAAGCATTTGCATGCAGTTTCAGGATACCAGGGTATTTCAGTCTTGTCTCCGCGTGAGTTTACTCAATATTATTTACGCTGACATTGATTTTTCAACGCAGAGGCGCAGAGACGCTAAGACTCAAAAGAGATGTAACCACAGAAAACACAGAATTAAATGAACGATCTGTCAAGGAAATAATTACTTAAACTCACAGGCATCATACATCAGTTTAGGTCTCTTTGGTCCTTTAGGTCCTTTGCGCGAACGTGTACCATGTTCAATAGCAACCTTTCCCCCTTTGCGGCTTTGCGTTAAATGTTTTCATGTAATAATAGTAATAAACTGTCCGGCTTTCAGGTTCAGGGGTGATGGAAATTCCAGCGATGCGTCATGGCGAATAAACTGGCAGGATTTATCAGAGACCGAGACCTTAGAGATTGCTGTGCAGAATTTGGGCGGCAGGCTGAGTTCTTTGAGTGTCAGAGAACCGTACAGGAGCCTGAGTGTGCAGTAGGATGCAGTCATTTCGAACGTGCCCCAGCCGGCATCGAGCGACCAGAAGGTGGAGAATGGAGGCGGCAGGATCGGTTTAAAGCCCATGGAATTGTTCGGCATATCAAATGAGAAACCTGAAAAGACATTCAAGAGAGCATAACTGGCCATGGAACGGGCATAATTATTACCACATTCAATTTCGTTCCAGGGATTACGTTTTTCTCCGTCATAGCGGTCACGAACAGCAGCCACGGCACGCATGCCTTCGCTGACAAGGCCGCGATTGATCATGAGAATGGCGACGGCGTATTCGTAACCATGCATGGTTTCCTGGGAGTAGGGAACGGGGATAATCGGTCTGCGGGCTGTAGCAGGCCATTCGCAGATAACCATACCACTTTCATCATTCAAGCAGAAAATACGGCAGGGATTCGGGTACGTCCGCATGGATGTTTTAAAATTATTGGCGAATAGACTCTGAAGGGCCGTATTGACATTGATTGGATTGAACAGATTACCGAGACCGTACAGGTCTGCATGCCACTGAGCCAAAACCTGATCGATAATGCACCCTTCACCGACCTGGTATTTTATTTCACCCGATTCGTCATTCCAGTATGCTTTGAGGGCGTCATATGATTCGATCAGAGATTTGTCGGAAAGGTCAATCTGCTGATGGTAATAGGAACCATTGAACAAATGATTATCGACCCAGGCGGAACCTTTTTGAAAGAGGGCATTATACTCAGCGGCAGTATCGGGTTCTTCCAGAGCCTCAGCCATTTCGGCTGCGGCTTTGAGTGCGCCGAGATAGAAACCGGTCAGCCATGAATTGGGACCGAACAGTTCCATGTCGAGGGTATGGTGCTGACGGCCGTGGAGCACGCCGGTTTTATAAGGGTCCCAGCGGTCTTTGTTATCTGGCGACCAGGCAAACTCAATCGATTTTTTAATTTTCGGCCAGAGTGATTTGAGCCAGGCGGTATCTCCGCAGATTTTCCAGTCGCGGTATGTTTTCAACACGTCGCCAAACTGGCCGTCGGCACAGGGGCGAAAATCCCAAGCAGGGGCACCCAGGGGGAGCTGCAGACGGAAAGGCATTCTGCCGTCCGGTTGAAAATTATAGGTGTAATCAGCTTCACGCATCGAGCGTTCAAGGGCGGGAAAGAGGAAGGGAAGGGCCTGGGCATAATTCCAGACATGGGTACAGGACCCTTCGCAGCATCCGCCGCGGCAATGGCAGCCTTCCCAGCCGTAGAATGTGCCATCCTGCAGGCGCAGGACGGTAGGGGATTTCAGGATTGAGATATTAGCCGAAACGGCATCCAGGGCAGCAGAAGGAATGGATGAATTAAACAGAGCGTTTTTGAAAGCCAGGGTTTCGCGCCACAACCGGTTCCAGTTGTGCATAGTATACTCGGCGCTTTCGAGGGAAGAATTCCAGACCGTTGCGTAATAATTTTTCCAGACAAGAGGAATGTTTTTTTGAACAGCGGCTTCACAAGCTTTTTCATTCCAGTAATTTTCGCAATTGGGACAATGCCATGTGATGCAGAAACGAACATGTTCCGTCTTGCCCGGCTCAACACGAACGTGTGCAGCGAGCAGAGCATGATTCAGAGCAGTTCCTTGTGTCCGGGCTTGACGGTCGGGCAGGGTAGAGAAATGACCGGGGGTACAAAGGTCGTGCCAATACATTTCGAGCGTGTCGAACCAGGCTCCCTGAAAGAAATACAACTGGCTGCTGACGTCGGGGCAATCAGTTGAAACAGCAAGTTCACCATAGCCAGTATCGTCTTTTGGAACAGTATTTGAAGCCAGATGCAGAGACGTACAGGAAGGCAAGGAATGCAGGGAGTGGACATTTTCGGCTGGAAAAGGATTACACAGGACACCAGCCATGGTATAATCGATGGGAGTATCAGATGGATTAGAGACGGAGAAATCGAACAGGGCGGCGGGGATGCCGGAGTCTTTATCATTAAGAGGAATAAAAGGATTACACACGGTCATGGAAATGCGGCCGGGAAAAGAATCATCAATGAACGCAAGTTCAGCCACAGGAAAAGCACCTTTGAATTCATTAGCATGGAAGTGCGGCATACCGGCGAGCGAGAAGCGGGAAGGCCCGAAGCCCGAACCATTATACATGCCAGCGCCGGTGCCGGCATAGGGGGGAGGCAGGTCACTGTTCAGGACACGGGCATCAACAACCCTGCCGTTTTTCTCAGCCCGCACGGCGAAATGGGAAAAGCCGTTATAACTTTCTTTATTAGGTTTATTGAATATTTCCCAGTCTATCAGGCGGCCATTCCCGGCTAAGCCGATTGACCCGGTACCGATCCCGCCTAAGGGAAAGCTAATCTGATTGAGTTTAGTGCCGGAGTAAGTAAAAGCAGACATAAAGCATTCCTTGTAACAAGCATTAGAGAAAAGATGAAATCAAGGATACATTATAGTAAATTCGAATCTATCAGTCGAGTACAAGAAAAAAGTGCGGAGGGACATCGACGTTGATGACTGGAGGTAGGGCAGAGCTTTCAGCCTGCCAACCGGTCGGCATACGTGCGAGACCCAAACTACTTCTTAAAACTGGTAATGAAAGGAATGTGTGTAGTGTGAGCAGGTATGTGGGACTGCCTTTCTGATGAGGAATGCGTGTAGTGTGAGCGGGTATGAGGGCAGCCAGGATGGGCTGCCCTACTGGAAGGTCATTGGTGGATTGTACTGTGGAAAAGGATTTTTGCCAGTAATTTGAACTGATTCACCAGCGAGACAAGCTCACCGGGGTCTTTGGAAAAGGATGAACTGACAATCAGTTTTCTTGTTCAAGCATTGTGCTGCTTTGTTATGCGGCGGAGCAGTAAGGCAGACAGCAATGATAGCAGCAGCATGGACGATGGTTCGGGAATATCGGCCAGAGCCAGGATTTCCTGGGGAGAGAGAAGACCGTTATAAACGCGGACTTCGTCAAGCAGGCCGAAATAGGGATAGGCATCAACACCGTCAGTGCCCAGATAGGTATCTATGAGGGCGAAATTAGCGGGGGCGTTGCCGATCTTGACTAATTCAAAGGGATGGCCATCGACATAGAACTGAACATCATTACCTTCATCCATCGTAACGGCGACATGAGTCCACTGGCCGTTAGACAACACAAGGCCACTAGTCATATAATCCTGAATGCTCCAGGTCGTAAACTTAAGGCGGCCCTGAATCGTGGAAACGATCCAGCCGACACCTTCCTGGGGATTGCCGATAAAGACCTGGTCGCCGGGGGTTTCAAGGTCATCAGGTTTCACCCAGAGGGCGACACTGAAATTATTGGTTAGCTGGCGGATGGGAGTATTGGATGAGATAAAGACATGACCGAAGCCGCCACCGAGGTTGAAGCCGACGGCGAAATTATAAAGTTCAGGATTAACGGAATTAAGGCCGAGGGTAGGACTCTGGCGATAATACGCCGAAAAATCATTATCAGATGAATCAACGGCATTAGTACCTTCGAGTTCATCGAGGGCGTAATAGGCAACAAGTTCAGCGGGACGGAACCCGCTGTCAACGGTACTGTAGTAACTCCAGCCGCTGGCATTACCGGCAGTTACCCAGTAATAGTAGCGGCGCCCGGGGTCGGCAGATGTGTCGTTGAATTCAGTACCGGTAACACTGCCGGAAATATCTGCGGAAGAGAGATTATCATTGACAGAATTCCGATACACTTTGTATGCCGTAGCGCCGGAAGAAGCAGACCAGGTAACTCTAACAGCATCAGCGACCGAACCATCTGAGGCCAGAACATTTAGAGGAGGATCGGGAGCGCCGGCAATTTTTCTGAAACCGGCGTCACTATAACTGTAAGGAGCCCAGCCGCCGGCATACTTGGCACGGACCCAGTAATAATAGATAGAGCCGGGAACTGCGGTAGAATCATCGAACGAATTAGTGGGAGCGATTTCACCTGAGATATCGATAGCGCCGGAGACATCATCATCGGTACTTCGATAGATGGAATAAGCGATGGTAGAGCTTTTCCCTACCCAGGTAATCCGGACTTTATCTTCAAAAGAGCCATCAGAAGCATCGACTTCAATGGCAGCTATTGTCGGAGTAACTTCCCAGAAAGTGTGACCGAGCCGGAGTTCATCGACGACAACCTGAACATCCTGATAACCATTGATAGCGATAAAATTGAACTGGATTTGCTGGTCTGGTTTAACGACATCAGCGGAAGCAATATCGGGTTCGTTTTTGAGAGAAGGATTAACCCAGAGATAAGCAGTATCGGAAGATTCACCGAAGTCAACACGAACCAACATAAAAGCCTGGCTGGTGACGGGAACGGTCGACTGTTGATTTTGGCCGAAGCCGTTACCGAGGCCCCATTCAGTAATACCCCAGCCGCGACCGATTGACAGGATACCGAGCCAGACACCGAAATCGGGACCGGAAGGTTCATTAACCTGCCGCATAATAGCACTGAACCAGATGGTCGATTCGTCATCGCCGATTGTTTCAGGAAGCAGGCGGACAGAGCGGGATGCATAAGTATTAGTAGGCATAAAAGAGACGAGATTGCCTTCGGAAGTAACATAATCATAGGAA
>CAZCLS010000235.1:0-6616 GCA_964499565.1 uncultured bacterium | reverse complement strand
AGGGTTCAGGGTTCAGGAAATGGAGTAGTCAAAACAGGTCATGAACGAGTTACAAGCTGACACTCCGGGTGAATCCCCCTGAAGCAGGTGGCAGAATGACTGCCCGGGAGAATACGGAGAAGGCAATCTTGTGCAAGACAATCTAATTCACCGGCGTACCGCCAACGGCGTGTACCACCGGGGTCGGTTCCATAGGGATGGGTGATGGATGATAGGTGATGGTTGATGGAGAGTAACATACGTTAATATACATGGATTTAATTCATCATATTGTAATGTTAGGAATAGGTAACTGGAGTAGAGTTGGGAGATATGATATAATAAGACACTATGAAAAAACAAGGAAGGAAAAACCTTTTTTCGAGTACAATACGATGAACAAGAATAATGGATTCATACGAATAGCAGCGGCGGTTCCGGTGCTGCGGGTAGCGGACACGGCATACAACGCCGCGCGCGTGATTGAGCTGATACGCGAGGCGGCGCAGGCCGGGGTTCACACGGTCGTATTCCCCGAATGCACTTTAACGGGCTACACCGTCAACGATCTTTTCCACCAGGATACGCTTTTACAGGGGGCGCTTGACGGGTTGAAACTGATATGTGAAGAAACCCGCGGCAGTGAAACGGTAGCGGTAGTGGGATTACCGATTGCGACCGACAATCAGGTATTCAATTGCGCGGCGGTACTGCGCGGCGGGCGATGCCTTGGCATCGTGCCCAAGACCTATATTCCGGGATACAATGAATATTATGAGCAGCGCTGGTTTTCACCCGGAACGCAGCTGCGTTCCGCAGAAATTGTGATACATGGCGAGCGAGTGCCGTGCGGGAATGACCTTTTGTTTGGGGCGGAAGATATAAAGGGACTGGTCATCGGGGTAGAAATCTGTGAAGATCTGTGGGTACCGTGTCCGCCCAGTTCGCAGCAGGCGACAGCAGGGGCGACGATACTATTGAATTTATCAGCCAGCAATGAGTTGATAGCCAAAGCGGAGTATCGGCGGAATCTGGTCAGCCATCAATCGGGCAGCTGCATAGCCGGATACGCGTTAGCGTCCGCGGGAGTACATGAATCGACGACAGACATGGTATTCAGCGGGCATGCCATAGTAGCGGAAAACGGGGTTGTGCTGAAAGAAAATCAACGGTTTGAGCGGGGGCCGACATTAACCGTGGCTGATGTAGACAGTGAGCGGCTGATACATGACCGGCAGGTCAACACGAGTTTCAGGCAGGCGATCGGCATGCGGGAGAATGGTTATCGGATACTAGACACCGTGATGCGGAATACGCACTGGGGAATACCGTTGCAGCGCGAGCTGACGTGCCATCCGTTTGTGCCCGGAAATCCGAACGAGCGTGACAAGCGGTGTGAAGAAATACTGGCGATTCAGACGGCGGGACTCGAGAAGCGGCTTGAACACTGTAAGATCGACCAGGCGGTAGTGGGAGTATCAGGCGGGTTGGATTCCACCCTGGCGCTGTTAGTGTGTGTCAAGGCCTTTGACAACCTGGGGTACGACCGGAAGTGTATTCATGCTCTGACGATGCCGGGATTCGGGACATCCAGCCGGACATATCAGAATGTCAATGCTCTGGCAAGAGCCCTGGCGGTTGACATGCAGGAGATCAATATAACCGACGCGTGTCTCAAGCATTTTGATGATATCGGCCATAACCGCGACAAGCAGGACATCGTGTATGAGAATGTGCAAGCCAGGGAGCGCACACAGATACTGATGAACAGAGCCAATCAATGTAACGGACTGCTGGTGGGCACGGGCGACTTGTCGGAAATGGCGTTGGGATGGAGCACATATAACGGCGACCACATGTCGATGTACAATGTTAATTGCGGGGTACCCAAAACGCTGGTGAAGTATTTGATTGCCTGGGTAGCGGACACGCAAATGACCGGAGCAGTCACGGCAGTGCTGCATGACATCCTGGCAACGCCGATATCGCCCGAACTGCTTCCGGCCGACAGTGCTGGAACAATCACCCAGAAAACCGAAGAAACGGTCGGGCCTTACGAATTGCACGATTTTTTCCTGTATCACATAGTACGGTTTGGCAGCAAACCGGGCAAAGTACTGTTTCTGGCAGAGCAGGCATTTAAAGGGAAATATACGCGTGCTGAAATCAAGCAGTGGCTGAGGTGTTTTATTACGCGGTTTTTTGCCAATCAATTCAAGCGATCGTGTGTGCCTGACGGACCCAAAGTGGGAACCGTCAACCTGTCACCCCGCGGCGACTGGCGCATGCCGAGTGATGCTGTACCGGATACCTGGCTGGCAGAGCTCGAAGCGGAATGACGCGAAATATTTTTAAACGAATCACACTGGCCGGGAACCACACCAGGCCGAAACGAGGAGTAATGTTTTATGAATAATATGGAAGCGCGCCTTGCCGCGGCACGGGGAGAGATACCGTGTGATCTCGTTATCACGAATGCCAAGATTGTGAATGTGTTTAATGCTGAGATTCTGCCGGGAACAGTAGGTATTCACGACGGCATTATTGTCGGCATAGGAGAGTATGAAGGCACGGAACGGATCGATGCCGGAGGCGCATTCATGGTGCCGGGGTTTGTCGAAGGGCACATCCATGTTGAGAGCACGATGCTGACGATTCCGGAATTCGCCCGAACAGTATTACCGCATGGAACAACAACCGCGGTAATAGACCCGCATGAAATCGCGAATGTATTCGGATTGGAGGGCATACGTTACATGCTGGAAAGCGCCGAGAATTGTCCGCTCGACATTTTTGTGATGCTGCCATCCTGTGTGCCGGCATCCCCATTCGAGTCGGCGGGAGCTGAATTGAACGCGGACGACCTGGCAACACTGATCGATCATCCACGGGTGGCGGGGATCGGGGAAGTAATGAATTATCCGGCGGTATGCAATGGCGACCCTGAATTCATGCGGCGCATAGCATTGGCAGGCAGAAAAACCGTTGACGGGCATTCGCCCATGTTGAGAGGGGCGTTGTTGAATGCCTATTTAACAGCGGGCATACAGACCGACCATGAATGTATCAAAGCTGAAGAAGCCCTGGAGAAATTGCGGGGAGGCATGCATATACACATCCGGGAAGGCAGCACGGAACATAATCTGGCTGAGCTGGTCAGGATCGTAACGCCGGAAAATGCCCGGTTTATATCGCTGGTATCGGATGACCGCCATCCAGACGACCTGGTTGAAAAAGGGCATTTGAATTATTCGGTGCGGCTGGCGATCAAGCACGGCATACCGCCGATAACGGCGATAAGAATGGTAACAATCAATACCGCCCGCTGTTATCATCTCGATCATATTGGTGCCATAGCGCCGGGCTACCAGGCGGATTTTTTTCTGACCGACACGCTGCAGAACTGCATACCGGTGAGAGTGTTCAAGCGAGGCATAACCGTGGCGGAAAGGGGAGCGTGCATAGTGGATACGGGTAGTGTACCGCCGCTGCCGGGCAAGTCCATGCGGGTTGCACCGGTAACGGGCGAGAGTTTCCGCATAGCGGTGAAAGGGCCGCTGGTGCGAATCATACAGGTTGAGGAACACCAGATAGTCACCCGTCAGGTTATCGAGCCGGTACCCCAGAAGGATGGTTTTATCCACAGCGATCCGCAGCGGGATATTATCAAGATAGCAGTAGTGGAGCGCCATCATGCTACGGGCAGAATAGGAACAGGCCTGGTACGGGGGTTGGGACTGAAGAAGGGGGCAATAGGCAGTACGGTAGCGCATGACGCGCACAATATCATAGTCACCGGTTTGAATGATGAAGATATGGCAGTCGCGGTACAGGCGCTTATTGATAGTGAAGGAGGATTGGTCGTAGTCTGTAACGGGTCCGTAATCGCCTCGTTAGCTTTACCGATAGCAGGGCTGATGAGCGACAGGAAAGTAGAAGATGTAATTGAACGGCAGCAACGGCTGCAGAGCGCGGTGCGAGAACTTGGCTGCAGTGTCAGCAATCCATTCATGACACTGTCATTTTTAGCATTAACGCCGATACCGGAATTGAAAATCACCGACCGCGGTCTGTTTGACGCGGTACAATTCAAACCGGTAGAGTTATTTTTAGATTCAACAAATGCTTTACACACGATAACGATATGATAAAACGAATAGTGATACTAGTAGCGGCATGGGCACTGGCCATGCCACTATACAGTGAGACAAACGAGCCGAACAGACTGCTTGAATATATATTGCGGGACAATTCGGGAGAGAAATTCGTTGCATTACCGGCGGACGTTGAGGAAGCCATAGCTGCTCTTTTTGAAGCAGTGGAGACACCCCGGTCAAATTCGATGATAGAAACGATCCAGCCGATAGTGAACTTTGTGAAAAAGGAATGCCGCAGCGGCACGGCCTGGAGTTCGGAAGCAAACAAGCAAGCCTATGGCACGGCAGCGATGACGGTTTTGACCAACTCAATGGGGAACCGGCTTGAGCTGAATTACAACGTGGAGATACCGGACCATGTGTTGTACGCGAGCACGTTGCGCTATTCCGAGAAAGGGTCTGACCACACTGCCGCGCACAAGGAATGCCTTGCGGAGCGACTGGCTACCAACACATGGAAGATGGCCCGGTTCACCAATTTTGAAGTAAATACGCCCAACGAAGATTCGGGAGCATGGTACACGTATACAAATACGAAAACATATGTCCGGGCGAACATAAACGGGAGTGATGTGTTATGCACAGTATCAAAGTTGAAAGAACCGTCTTCCTTCAGCCGGCGCGGAGCAGTAATAGGCGATTCATCCGATGTGTATTATTACAGCGATAAAGAAGGCATCAACATAACCGGACTAACATGGGTAAAGTCTCAGATGTTTTATAATCATTCAGTGGTAATACATGTCGAGCTAACCTCGAACACGCTGGCGATGGCCTCATTTTCGTGGGTGCGGGCGGGATGGCAGAACATCAATGTGACGAGAACATTTCATATTTATGCCGTTTTGAAGAACATTCTTAATTACCAGCATTTTCTTTCCCAATCGAAGAATGTAACCGTTGAAAATGTCTGTTCTATAATCAAAACAGTTAACACAATGACGCCGGAACAGGTAAACAGTACGTATGACCAGTATTGCGCGTATGCCGATTACTGGAGTAAAGAAGGCCAGAAAGGGCTGGGACGTTTCAATCCGTCAATGTTAGCGCGGTTGTACGATTCGAAGGAGCTGGCAGCAATGCCGATGGAATACCGAAAAGCATTGATCATGCAGGAGCAGGTACGCGTATTGTGCGGAAAGCCGACCTGGTCAGTATTCAAACCGGAAAAAGTCTCCGAAAAAAAGGGCTTTTTAGAAGGACTGAGTGAGAAGCTGAAATAAGTTCCCTAAATCCGCGATGGGATGAAACTGGACACTAATTTTGTGATGGTTCAAAAATAGTACTATTGGCGTATAAAAATACGCTCGCGTATCTCACGCCTCGTATCTACTGCACCTACGTCTATCGCGGAATCAGGGTGGAACGGGGAAGCGAATTGACACTCTATGCGGCTTTTGGTAGAATACCGCATTAAAATAATACTGAAAACGGAACACGTAACATCAGGTAAGTACCCATGTGGATTTTTCCTTTAGCATGTATGGGAGTAGTAGGATTACTGTTTGGCGCCGGACTGGCGTACGCGTCCAGGAAATTCGCGGTAAAAATTGATCCGCGAGTCCAGGAAGTACTGGAAGCGTTACCGGGAGTGAATTGCGGCGCGTGCGGATATCCGGGTTGTTCCGGGTATGCCGAAGCAGTGGCAGGCGGGAAAGCGGCGCCGAATCTCTGTGCGCCGGGAGGGCAGGATACGACAGAAAACATCTGCCTGGTACTTGGGATAGAAGCCCAGACCAGCGACCGGCAGGTGGCATATATCCGTTGCCAGGGCGCGCGGGAAGCGATCAAAGAATCAGCCTATATCGGGCCGCAATCATGCAAACTCGCGACGATGGTGGAGCAGGGACCGATCGCCTGTAAAAATGCGTGTCTCATGCTGGGTGATTGCCAGTTAGTGTGTCCGTTTGACGCGATCAGGTGGGAACCGGGAACAATACCGGTAATCGACGAGGAAAAATGCACGGCTTGTAAAAAATGCATAGCGGCCTGCCCGAAAGCATTAATAATACTGCGTCCTCAGAAAAAGCGGGTGCTTGTCCTGTGCCGTTCGCAGGACAAGGGAGCAGTTGCAAAAAAGAAATGTCCGGCAGCCTGTATAGCCTGTCAGAAATGCGTTAAAGCGTGTCCGGTGGATGCGATCAGCATGGATGGCAACGTAGCCGTAATAGACACGGAAACATGCGTATTATGCGGCAAATGCGTGACGGAATGTCCTACAAATGCGATATGGGACGGTCGCCCGCCGCGTCCTGCCCAAAAAGCAACCGAAACAGTAACGGCAGAAGCAGTTACAGCATAATATAATGCTCGTTCAGGGCATCAAACAGAGCAGAATAGATTTAGCAAAAAATAAACGCAACCGGAAAAGACGGTTGCGTTTTTAATTATGGTGCCGAAGAAAGGACTTGAACCTTCACGGGGTTTCCCCCACTAGCACCTGAAGCTAGCGTGTCTGCCAATTCCACCACTTCGGCAAA
>CAZCLS010000234.1:3880-6623 GCA_964499565.1 uncultured bacterium | reverse complement strand
ACCGATCCGTCTGATCGGTCCGATCCGTCCGATATTTCCCGGTTCCACCTATTTGCCAAAACTCTCTTATAAGTGTATAATAGACTTTGAAATTCCCGGCTTGAATATTGATGTTACGCTTATTAACAGGAGGTGTGGCCATGAAAAACGTGCAATATTTTTATTGTAGTATTTTAGTCGCTTTTATTTCTCTTTCAGCATATGCTGCTACCCGCTATGTCGACCTGTCAAATCCCTCA
Source organism: uncultured bacterium (assembly GCA_964499565.1). Taxonomy (GTDB): domain Bacteria; phylum Auribacterota; class UBA3054; order UBA3054; family CAZCLS01; genus CAZCLS01. The sequence continues at coordinate 6,384 of CAZCLS010000234.1, read as the reverse complement.
CCGGCGCCACCCTACGAATCCTGGGCTGCCGCCGCGACAGTTATTCAAGATGCCCTGGATGTCTCGTCCGACGGGGATATAATCATGGTCGCTGACGGTACGTATGCCTCCGGTGGTGCCGGGTTGGCCGGTCATTCCCTGGTGTCCCGCGTCTGCGTTTCCAATGCCGTTACCATTCAAAGTGTGAACGGTCCGGCATATACCCGCATTGTCGGCGCGCCCGACCCGCTAACCGGCACCCATGGCTCCAATGCCGTCCGCTGTGCCATGCTGACCGCCGGCGCAAAAATCTCCGGCTTCACTATTTCCGGCGGCTGGACATACGCTACCGGTAATGCAGCAGTTGACCGCGCCAGCGGCGGTGTTTATTTCCAGGAAGGCGGTACTGTCACCAATTGCGTCTTGGTCCATAACAATGCTCATGGTAATGGCGGTGGTGCCTACATGTATCTGGATGGCGTTATCGCTTCCTGCCAGATCGTCAGCAATACGTCCAGTAAAGGTGGGGGCGTTTTTATGCGGAACAGCCTCGTGACCGGGTGTACGATTGGATGGAACTATTCCGGTACGACTGGCGGCGGCATTCATGCCCGTAACAGCGCCGTTGTCGAACACTGTACGTTCCTGCGTAACAGAACCTATGATGACGGCGGTGCTATCCTTTGCACTGAAAATGCGTCCGTCAGCTATTCTACTATCGACCGTAACCGCGCTGACGGCACCTACGGCACCGGCGGCGGGGTCATCCTCTATTACGGCGGCACCATGGACCATTGCGTCATCGTCAGTAATTATGCTAAGTATACCGGCGGCGGTGTTGCCATCTATGCCGGTAACGGCTCGATGAACAATTGTCTCGTGTACCGCAATATCTGCCAGAGTTATGGCGGCGGTATGTACTGTTATGCCGGCGGCGGCCCGATCGCCAACTGCACGATTACTGAAAACCGCTCCCTGTATTATTATGGTGGCGTCAACTGCAATTACACCGGTATCTTTTATAATACCATCATCTACTATAACAGGGCTACTAGCGGTGCTGATGAAATCGGCGGCAACCATGGCGTTGCGTATAACTGCTGCATTCCCACCAATGGCGGCCTTAAAACGGTTGTGGCCTGTTTCACCAATGCCCCCCAGTTCGTCAATCGCGCCGCCGACAACTTCCGCCTTCAGACAACCTCGCCCTGTATCGATTCCGGCAGCGATTCCCGCGCCGGAGGCACGCTGGATCTGGACGGCGTCGGCCGTATCATGGGCGCCCATGTCGACCGCGGTGCCTATGAATACCATTTCCTGGCCCCTGCTCTTTCAGCGCCCGCCATTACGGTTCCCGCCGCTGTTCCCAGCGGCGGAAACGGGCTCATAAGCCTCACCAACATTGCCTCAATTCTTATCACCGGCACAAAATCATCCGGTATTTACGCCGCGGCACCATGGAGGACAAACAACCTGTCTCAAACCCTCGCCGGTACCTCATGGTCGCAGTCTGTGCTATTGTCGTGCGAAGTTGACGGCGCCGTGAGTACATTTTCTTATCGCGCAGTCAGTAACGATCTGTTTACTGTATCCACCAGCGAGACCACTCTGAACATTATGAATTATCGCATGCTGCCCTTCGTCGCAATTACCTCCATTTCAACCTGGGTGACGTACGACATCTCACTATATTCAATCGCCGGCACAAACAACCCCTATGTCGTCGGCACGATGCTCTGGACCAACCGGCTGAACAAAACCCATGGCACGTTCCCAGCCCAGGCCGCCTGGTCTGTGACCGATATTCCCCTCACACTCGGTAATAATACCATTGTGGTACGTGGCACCAACGTCCTGGGAGATGTGCATGAAAAAAGTATCGTTATCATCCGCTATCCGGAGGGCACCGGCACGCCCGTTGTCGATATTCTTTCCGCTCCCGCCTGGGTCTATTATGATGAAAACAAAGCTACTATATCCGGTTCGAACACCAATATTGTCGGGAAACTTTCCTGGGTGAATGACCGCCATACTGAAACAACCAATGTATTTAATACCGGCTTCTCTGTACTAGTCAACAATCTCGATTATGGTGATAACTGGATTACGGTCTTCGGCACAAACCTGTTCGGCGCCTTCGCCAGTGATTCTGTCATGATCATGCGCCAGACCGTGGCCCAGCGGTTTGCCCTGACTAATTATGTCTGGCTTGCCAGTCCGGCACCTGCTCCTCCCTATGATTCCTGGTCTACTGCCGCTACGAATATTCAGCAGGCGCTCACTGCCGCGTCATACGGCCTGACCGGCACCGTTGTCATAGTTACCAATGGCACCTACCTGCTGCGGGAAGCGATCTCCGTCACGTCCGTGGTCTATCTCACCAGTGTTAACGGTCCTGATTATACCATTCTCAATGCCAACGCCCCGTTTACCACCAACCGCGCTGTGCTTGTCCGTCATTCCCTCGCGGTTGTCGACGGCTTTACTGTCAGCAATGCCTATTGGACTCCCAACGGCGGCGGCGC
>CAZCLS010000234.1:0-3780 GCA_964499565.1 uncultured bacterium | reverse complement strand
GCCCCGACCAACGAAAACTGGTATAAATACGGCACGATCGATGTGAACAGTTCCTGTACCTGGCCGAAACTAGGTTCCTCATGGGTCACCAACGAACCACTGTTTGTCAATGCCGGTGCCGGCAATTATCACCTGCAGGTAACGTCTCCCTGTATTAATAAAGGGCCGACCTATGTCTGGATGAATAATGCCGTCGACCTGGACGGCAATCCCCGTGTCAGCAGCGGCCTGGTTGACCTGGGTGTGTATGAAATGGATACCGAACCGCATGTGTTCATCACCAACATCCCCTCGCTTATTGCTTATCCCGTCGCCCAGTCAGACCTTGGCGGCACTAACAGCTACTGGGTTGCCGGCTCGATGTGGTGGACCAATACCGCAACAACCGCCCATGCCGCGTTCGGGCCGTTCAATGGTATCACTAACTGGATGATTACAGCAGTCGATCTCGTTCATGGCGATAATTCGATTACCGTCTTCGCATCCAATAAATGGGGCTATGTCGACAGCGACAGTATAAACCTGCATCGTGAAACGTACCAGGAAGGTATTCCCAAGATCGCTGCCGATACTCTCGTCTTTCCCTTCTCCGGCAGTATGCTCGATGCAGCTCAGACAACCAACATTGTCTGGAACCCTCTCGGTATTACCGATGCGATCGATGGCACTAACCTTATGATTACACTCATAAGTGTCCATCGCAGCAACGACCTGGCCGAAGTTGCTGTCCCGTCAACCGACACACCGAATCTGATCGGCTGGTGCCCGTGGCCAGTGCCGCCCGCTTTAGTCGGCGGTCAGACGTCCTATGTGGTCCGGTTTGAAGTCGTTGACAGCAGCAGTCTGACCAACAGTATGGTGTTCTATAATCATGCCTTCCTGGTTGTGCCGGAACCGTCTGGCGCGCTGATGTTACTGCTGGTAATATCATTGGCGAGACGGCACAAACGGTTTTGCTGACATGTCGGACACGTCTGACCGGTCCGACCTGTCCGACCGGTCTGACTGAAGCCTGTATTCCCGCGTCTGCACCAGCGCGTTGGAGTCCACGCTTTAGCGTGTCTTGTCTGAAGTTCCAGTCCTGCTAAGGTAACTGTATCAGTTTTTTCATGTATATTAATGCATATCAGTAAGAAAAAAATGAAAACGCTCACTTTCCTCATCGTACTATCAGTATCCTGCTCTCTCCATGCAGCTATTTTCAATGTAAATACTGTCGGCTCGTTCCGGGCGGCTTTGACCAATGCCCAGGCTAATACTGAAAACGACATCATTAATGTCGCTGCCGGCGTGTACTCTATCTCCAGCCCTTTGGCATTCGCCGGCACTGACACCCACTCCCTGTCTATTAAAGGCGCCGGCACTGCCGCAACTATTCTTAATGGCGGTAATGCTGCCCAGATTATGAATCTCGAAAACAGCGCGGGCGGCAATATTTTCATTGCAGGCCTCTCGTTTCATAATGGCAACAATACCGCCGGCATCGGCGGCGGCCTGTTCATTCTATGCAACGGCTCAGGCGTCCCCACGGTTGCGTCCTGTGTGTTTTCAAACAATGTCGCGCACCAGACCGCCGGCGGTGTGTTTGTCGGCGTGGGAAATTCTCATGCCGTCGTAACCAACTGTGTCGCGGTCGGCAATTCAACCGTTGTTGACGACGGCGGCGGCATATATGTCTATAAGGAAAGCGGCGGGGGAACGATCACCCTTGTTGATAATATCATGTATAATAATCATCTTCACGACAATCCCGCCGCGGTCGGCGGCATTGAAGGCAGCGCCCTGTTCATTTACTATCTCGGCAGTTACTGCACGATTATCGTCAGTAATAACTCTATGTATAACAATACCCAGGTGTCCGGCGGCGGACCCCTCTATCTACGCGCGACCAGTGGCGGCACTATAATCCTCAGTGACAATGTTTTTTCAAATAACAGTGTGTCCGATGATACTGAAATCCATGGCGGCGCAGCTAATATCCAGCTCGAAACCGGCATAATTCACGCGCGCAATAATATCTTTCTGAATAACAGCGTCACCGGCGCAGGCGAGCAGGGAGACGGCGGCGGGTTGAGTATTACCTTCAATACCTCGGGAATATTCGACTTGATCGGCAATGTTTTTGCCGGCAATCATGCCAACCGGCACGGCGGCGGAGCGAACATATCTCTGGGCAACGGCATTACCCAGGCCCTGTTTGTTCAAAACCTGTTTTTCGATAATCATGCCGGCGTTTCCGGCGTCGGCGGAGGACTGCAGGTCAATGCCGGGTGTGATGTGCGGCTGAGTAACAATACATTCTTCCATAATACCGCCTCCGACGCGGGCGGTTTCGGTTTCTACGCCGAATCAGCCGCTGATTCAGCCGTCCTGTTTAATGAAATTTATTATACGAATATCCCCGGTTCCCTCGCTGTTGTCGGAACCGGCCCTATCGCCGCCCAGTATTCAACTATTGAAGGCGGCAGCGGTCAATCCTGGTTCGGTACCGGCTGCATTGCCGCCAATCCCCAGTTTCATGACCGCGCACATCCTGCCGGTCCGGACGGCATCTATGCCACTACTGATGATGGCCTGCAACTCTCAGCAGCCAGTCCCTCGGTTGACACAGGATTGAATTCCGCCGTTCCCGCCGGTATATCAGTCGATATCATCGGCAACCCACGCATTCATGACGGCAGAATAGATATGGGCTGTTATGAATTTATACCCGAGCCGTCATCCCTGTTGTCGATAATTCCGGTGTATGCTGTACTGAAAAAAATGCATGCGTTCTGATTCACGCTATAACTGACAAAATCGCATAACATACGTATGCCTGACATTATCGCGCGATTGTGTGTTATAGTTTTAATTAGTGTAGTGATGCTGTCGATTACCGATGGTATCCATGCTGATTCAACCAATACAAACGTGTTAGCACACGACCGAATCCGAGTCCTGCTGGAAAATCCGGAAGCCACTAACCAAACTCCTCATATGACTGAAACGCCTGGTATGCCATCCGCTCCCCGCTCCTCGTCCGTTCCGGAACATGTAATTGCTGTTTGTGATATTATAATTGCCATCATCGTGTTTGTTGCTGCTGTTGTCCTCGGAGTGTGTGTGCTGATGATGCAGGCCGCGCCCGAAACAGTCTTACCGTCAGCAACACCCGAGTTGCGTGATTCCACACCTTTGTCCACGCCTGGTCAGGTAATGCTGGCTGAAACGCCGGAACAGCCGGCTCCTTCACAGTCCGCTACACCTGATATTTCTGCCATTGATTATGAATCCCTGGCAGACGTTATCCTGCCATTCGGTGTTACTATCGGCGACAAAAACGCCCGGATTACCTCATCCGATGCTTCATATGCCGTGCTTGATTCGCCTGTTCCAGCCGATGCTCTTATCTCGGTCAATGCCGAACCGGAAATGGTTATTCTTAATGTCTTCCCCTGCGATGCGCATGGAAAAGTGCCCGACGATACATCCTGCGAAATAATTATCATCAAGCCTGGTCAGACCGCAACACTTGCTGACACGATGAGTGGTAACACGCTTCCGCCGGGAACCTACTTCGCTAATATCGTGATTGCCAGTAAAGGTACCGCCCAGGTTGTGTTTAAGGTGCTAACATAAATATATCCCGAATTAAGCCCGCCTAATTTTTTTTTGCTTTCATCCACATTTAAGAGTATACTATGAAGGCTATACTATTTGATTTACTTTTTTACCTTTCCCTATAATACCGGGAGGTTTGTATGAAACGCTCTTGCTTTCTCTGCCTGGTTCTCAGTG
>CAZCLS010000233.1:0-6628 GCA_964499565.1 uncultured bacterium | reverse complement strand
CTTTGTCCCCTTTGGTCCTTTAGGTCCCTTGGGTCCCTTTCTTATCATTGTGCTCTATTACCGGTGGTTCATTCCTCTTTCCCGCCGTTTCATTGACTGTTCATCATGTCTATGGTAGACTATATATGTAATAACAAGGAGTTTCCGTGATTAAATATGGCGCGTGGATTATAATCTGTGTACTGTTAATGGCAGGATGCGGCGGTGACGCCGGCAAGCCGGCTAAGAACGCTATCTCTATTCCCCCGGCCGGTTCGGTAATTTCCGTAACCGACCCGGAATACTTCAATAACCTGGTGTTTCAAAGTCCGCTGCCGGTCGTAGCCTGGTTTTATTCAGACCAGTCGGTTCCCTGCCGCGTTGCTTCCGCATTGTTTGACTCCTGTGCGGCGGAATGTACCAATCAGGTTATTTTCGCACGGATCAACCTGGATGACCATCACAACACTATGCTGGAACAGCAATATACCCTGCAGGCTCTTCCTACGCTGCTAGTCCTGCATTCGTCCCTGGAACGCGCCCGCGTAACCGGAGCAATCAGTCGTGATGCCATGGCAGGTATGCTGAATTCCCTGTCCGGCCTGTAACTCGTTCCTGATATGCCCGCGTCTGCTCAGCAAATCATACTGGAGTATTCATTATGATCCGTAATGGTCTGACATATAGTTTTATTATTATACTAACCTGCATCAGCAGCTCTCTGAACTGCTTCGGCTTTGATTCGCCTTTCGGCGTTTCAGCTGACATAACCATGGCAAATCAGACTACGGCTGTCCTGACCGTGCAGTACACGATTCCTCCCCGCCATCATCTGTATGCCGATATGATGAGCATTGACGTGCCGGACGGCGCCGCGCTCACGCCAAAAAATGTGCCCGCGCCCCAAAAAAAATTCGACCCGCTCAGCGAAGAAGAACAGGAGATGTACGAGCATAATTTCTCCGCTCAGTATTACCTGATAAACGCCGGCACCGGCCCGGTGCCGATTACGGTTAATATCCAGGGCTGTGACGAGTCGCTGTGCTACATGCCCGAATCCTTGCCGTTTACCCTGAACGCCGCAGCGGCTCCGGCTGTTTCTGAGACCGCGCTACAGGAGCCCGTTCCACCCGGGATAACCGCCAGTAATGACTGGAAGAGTCTTTTGCGGGGTTTCTCTGTCGCGGGCTCCACGGCCGGTTACCTGCCGCGCGACTCCTTTCTCACCTTCCTCGACAGTGTCGAGTCCGGTACCGCCGCAACGGACCAGTCATACATCAATTCATTCAATCAACGCAGTCTGCTGCTCTCGATTATCCTGTTTATCTTGTATGGCTTTCTGCTTAATCTGACGCCGTGCGTGCTGCCCATGATTCCGATTAACCTTGGCATAATCGGTGCGGGTGTGCAGGCCGGTTCGCGCCGGCGCGGCTTCGGCCTCGGCGCTATGTTCGGCCTCGGTATCGCTCTCACGTACGGCCTGCTCGGTGTTGTTTTCGTCCTGACCGGCGCTCAATTCGGCACGCTCAACTCCACCTGGTGGTTTAATTTCGGTATCGCCATTGTATTCGTTCTGCTGTCCCTGGCGATGTTTGATGTTTTCAGCATCGATTTCTCCCGCTTCCAGCATTCCGCCGCGAAACGATGGACTAACAAGGGCACTCTGCTTGCCGCCTTGATTTTAGGTTCCATTACCGCCTTGCTGTCCGGGGCCTGTGTCGCCCCGATTGTGATTCAAGTCCTGATTATTTCAGCTGACATGTATAACCGCGGCATCACGGGCGGTCTGTTTCTGCCGTTTCTGCTGGGCGTTGGCATGGCCCTGCCCTGGCCCATTGCCGGTGCGGGATTTTCTCTGCTTCCCAAACCCGGCCGCTGGATGGCGTACATCAAATATGGCTTCGGCGCTCTGATCCTGCTCTTTGCCGGGTATTATGTCATCCTCGGCCTTGCGGTTCTCGGCCTTGTTTCTCCCTTCTGGGAGTCTCCCGCCGCCGATCATATGCCGCATCAAACCTCATTGCCCGTTGCGCTGCACATAGCCGCCCGCGAAAACAAACCGGTCTTTATCGATTTCTGGGCCACCTGGTGTAAAAACTGCACCGCCATGGATAAAACGACGTTCCAGGACTCTGATGTCAGAAAACGTCTCGAAAAATATGTCATCCTCAGATATCAAGCCGAAAAACCTAATCAGCAGCCCGTTAAAGACGTGCTGGATTATTTTGCCGTTAAAGGCCTGCCGACCTACGTGATTTTACAACCTGGTACACAACCGGATACATTATGAAAACATTTTTTCGCCGCCTCTTTCGCGCAGCTTTATATATAGTGATTATTATCGTTTTACTGGCATTCTGTTCAGTTCTGTTGCTCAGATCCCAACGCTTTGTTTCTGCTGTTGTTCTGCCCCGCATTTCTGATGCTACCGGCTATGCCGTTACCCTCGATTCCTGGCGCTGCCGCCCATGGGCTTCTCTCGATATCGGCAACCTGGTTATTCGCCAGGTGCTGCCGGCGACCGCAAATACTGCCATGGTTGTCCGGGTGGAACGACTGTCGTGCGAGTATGATCTCTTTTCATTGTTCGGCGATACGCCCGTTATCAACCGGCTGGTTATTGTCAATCCGGTAATTGGTCTGGCAGGCCAGACCGGCTCGGTTCTCAGTGCTGCAGCTGACGGTCGAAAATCCTCTCCGGCTGGAACCGCGAGCGGTCCCCTGCCGCCCCTGCCGCTGCTCGTTAAATCTCTAGTCTTTTCCAACGCTTTTATCAGCTATACCGACAGCTCCGGCCGCCGGGCCCAGCTGGACTCGTTTTCCGGTTCGCTTACCAATTTCGGTCCGCGCCGGGAGGGTTCCTGCACTTTGAACGGCATATTCCGCTATCAGGATACTAACAGCCTGCATCTGGAGCGTATGCCGGTGGCTTTAGTCTCCTCGTTTTCTTTCCGGGAATCTTCTCTGCCTTCCGCCTGCACGCTCTTATGCACCGCAACGAATTCAGCCGGCCGGGCCGGCACCCTCGACCTGGCTCCGCTCAGCTCGGTTCTTTCCTTTTCCTTCAGCAAGGACTATCGCGCCCCGATTCTGAGAATCAGCTCCTGTAACGTCGATGTCCTCTGGTCCAATTCCATGCTCGGTCATCTGTCGGTTACCGGCTCGCTTAATCTTGTTTCTACTGATTTCACGGTCGGTACCCGGCTCGATATCAAGGCCAGCCCACTGTGGCAGGCATTATCGGGATTGGATAACTCTATCGATATCAGCCAGAGCGACTGTACCCTGAATCTTGCCGCCAGCCATAATGCTGAAACCAAAGAAGTGTCTACCCGGGGCTCTTTAGCGCTCAAATCTCTTATTATCCCTTCCAATGCCTCCGCCGGCCCCCTTGATTTCAGCGCGGTGTTTACGAACACATATAATTTCGCTACTCGCACGTTACAGCTGCCCAGCCTGTCTGTATTTGCCCGGCAATCATCAACGTCCTTTCTGCGCCTGAAAACCGAGAAACCGCTGACCTTGTGCTTTGATACGATGATGCCCGCTTCCGTCTTCTCCGGCAAAGTTACAACCGTCAGCGCCCAACTTGAAAATATCGGCTTGCAGCAGCTGTCACCCCTTCTTAAGCGTTACGGTCTAACCTTCCGAGACGGATCTCTCTCTTCAACTGTAGTGTGCGATATAACCGGGACAGGCGAAAATGTCTCCCTGCGCGGCTCGCTCAAAGCTCAAAATCTGGACTGCTCGTACCAGGACGCTGCCTGGCGGAATTGTGACCTGGACGGCGCCATCGCATTCGATATTACCAACCGCCAGTTACTCACCATTTCACGCTGCACCCTTAATACCCGGCTGTGGAATCAGCCGGCCGGTGAATGTGCCGCGGGTGGTTTTTATAATCTGATTACCGGCAGCAACCGCCTGGCTTTCGCGGTAACCGGTTTGAAAAGCGGTATGATCATTCCGCTGCTTGCCCCGCATAATTCAAATACATTTGTATACGGCCTCAGCATATCTCTGCAAGCCTTAACCGAAAATCGTGATCGTCGCGCGCAGGAAAGCTCTGCCAAACTTATTGTCAAAAACAATCCCGCCGCGCAGCCGAGAGAATGGGACTCGATCAACCTGCAGTTGAAAACGTCGCTCTCTTCCTCGGTGTTCTCGCTGGCTCAATGCGACCTGGTTGTCGCTCCGTCTCCCTTCCAGCAGAACAGCCTCTCCGCTACCGGGGTATTGTATATCACGCCCGAAAACCGCCCCGGGCACTTCGACATCTATTCCCGCTTTTTCGACGCGACCGGCCTGCTGAACACCTTCATGCCCGCTACCCGTGAACCAGTCATCGCAATCCTTTCAACCGGCAAAACTGAACGGATTATAACTAAGGAACCGCAACCGCTGCATCTCGATAACCGTGTTATTCAAATCCTGACCCGGATCGACCATTTGAACGTCCGGGAACTCGAATTCGAACCCCTGCATGTCGATACGCTCATCAGTAATAACATCCTGACTGTGGCAACGCGCAACGTGGTTATCAACGACGGTACCTTTTCCTTGAACGGGTCGGCCGATCTGGGTGTCACCGGCTATGTCTATCAGGCTATCATTGTCTGTACTAACCTGCCGGTCATGCCCGTGATGAACTCGCTGCTGCCCGGACAACCTGAAACATTCAACGGCCGGATTACATCACGCTCTTCATTTGAAGGCCGCGGTATTACCCGCCCCAACATTATCCGCTATTTTATTGGCGAAACCGATACCCACCTGCGCGATGGTCAGCTCCGCAACGCGCCCATTTTGAAACAATTGGGAGATACACTGCGCTATAAAGCACTTAAACACCTTTCATTCGAACACGGCCGCTTCCTGGCTAAAATGAAAAATGGTATCGTTTCCATTCAGGATTCCGGTATCGACAGCGAAACAATTAAAGCCGGTATGCGCGGCACGATGTCCTTTGACAAAGAATTGGACATGAAGTTTATGCTGGGTATGAGCGGTTCTGAAATTATGCAGTTTATTTCTTCCTGGGTGCCCCAGGATAAAATGTCGTTCATGCCCAAGATGACCAATTTTTATCAGTTCCCCGTTATCCCTATTACCGGCACCCTTGATAACCCTCACATGCCTTCAGCCGAGAAATTGTTTAAGGACGTCTATGCCACTGTCGGTCAATCGGCGCTCTCTGTTATGCAGACCTTGATTGACAATAAAGGGATTGATAAAATCAAGGACGTGTTCAAGGACGATAACCTTAAAAAGAATATTGAAGGTGGCCTGGACCTGTTCAAGGATATTTTTAAAAAACCGGATTCCGGCAAACAGCAGCCGCAGGAAAATCAACCTGAACAGTCCAAGCAGCCTTACCAGTTTTTATGAAACCGACGTTCCATGATACCGCTCCCGCCCCTGAATCTGCCTGCTTAGTGGGCTTTGATACTCCGGCTAACTGCATTGACGGCCGCAACGTCAGCTTTGAAGAGCTTGAAGCCCTGGCCGGCACCGCCAGTGTTGTTCCTGTCTGCTCCGTTATGGTCAAACAACGCTCGATTAATCCCGCCTCCTTTATCGGTCAGGGGAAAGTCCAGGAACTGAAAAATATATGCGGCAGCCAGCAGGTCCATCTGGTGATTTTCGACCATGATCTGTCTCCCGCTCAAACGCGCAATCTCGAGCGCGAACTGGATTGTAAAATTATCGACCGAACCGGTTTGATCCTTGAAATTTTCGCTCAGCGCGCCCGCTCTAAAGAAGGCAAATTGCAGGTCGAACTGGCTCAATATGAATACCTGCTGCCGCGCCTGACCAGGTTGTGGACTCACCTTTCCCGGCAGTATGGCGGCCTGGGCACCAAAGGCCCCGGTGAAACACAGCTGGAAGTCGACCGCCGTCGCGTCCAATCCCGTATCCGCCGTCTGCACAGCCTGCTGGAAGAAGTCCGCCGCCAACACGCCACCCAGCGCAAGCGCCGCCAGCTTTCCGATGTGCCGGTGATTGCTATCGTTGGCTATACCAACGCCGGAAAATCCACCCTGCTTAACGCACTGACCAGGGCCGATGTTTTCGTGGAAGATACGTTGTTCGCAACACTCGATCCCACAACCCGTTTGTTTACCCTGCCCAGCCAGGAACAGTTCATGTTCATCGATACGGTCGGCTTCATACGTAATCTGCCCCATTCTCTGGTCGAGGCATTTACCGCCACACTTGAAGAAACCCGCGAGGCTGATGTTCTGCTGCATATCTGTGACGCTTCTGCCCCGGACCTTTTGGCCCAGATCGAAGCCGTGCACAGCGTCCTGCGGGAATTGCATGCCGATGATAAAATCCAGCTTCTGGTCTTCAACAAAATCGACATGCTTTCTCACCGCCGTAAAAAAGAATTACAGGAGATGTACTCCGGCGCTGCTTTTATTTCCGCCAGGTTAAAATACGGATTCTCTGATTTAATTATTAAATTGAAAAAAATACTGCCCGGACGTGAACGGCATACCCGGCTTCGGTTGCCGCCTCATAAATCTCAATTGTTAAGCAAACTGCATGACCAGGGCAAAGTTCTATCCGTTGAGTATTGTGAGGATGCGATTATGGTAGAGGCTATGATTCCCGAAACACTGAAAAGCACCTTCCAGCGCTATAA
>CAZCLS010000232.1:0-6631 GCA_964499565.1 uncultured bacterium | reverse complement strand
TCTCGAGCGCTGGTGCTAATACTATTCTGAAGCCTACCCTCATATTCAAGTCGAAATCAAAGGGAATTCCGATTCGTGACGCGCTGCGCAAACCCTTGAAATGATAGAATTCATCCAGTTTGTCTTCAATCTTCTCACCAGGTTTCAATCCGGGATTGAATAGTTGACTGGATCCGCCGCGCGTAACCTTCTCGTTGATATAGACATCCTGGCCGGGTTCGTTCTCATAGTTAACCGGATCTACCTGGTACCCGGCTTTGTATGGGGCGTACGTGTCGAGTGTCCATTCGGCCACATTGCCGTGCATATCATAGAGCCCGAACGTGTTGGGCTTCCTGTCGCCGCCAACATTAGCCGGTACTCCGCCCATATGGGCAAAGGCCTCCAGTCCGGAATCCGGGTCGAGTGTCAGGAATCGCTCTAATGGAGCGTCGGTATTGAAACAGTTTGTCGTGCCCGCCCGGCAGGCATATTCCCATTCGGCTTCAGTCGGCAGACGATACTCGTACCCTGCGGGTAGCCGGCCGGCCTGGCGTTCGAATTCCGTGAGACGCCTGCAGTATTTAACTGCTGTCACCCACGATACACACTCCATGGGACGCTCCAGTTCCAATGTAATGCTGGGGTCTAACCATTTTCCCCACCCTAATGAGGTGCGGAAAAAGAATGCTGCGCCCACATGCAGCGGGCCGCGCTCGAACTTCCAGCCCTCGAAGTTGTAATCGGGAATGGTCAGGTAGTAGAATTGCCGCTGCGTCAGTTCGTATATACCCATGTAAAATGGTTTGGATATCTTCACTCTGTGCTGACGTTCATAGTCTGATCGATATTTCTCATCTTCGGGCGAACCCATCATGAATTCACCTGCTGGAATCAAATTCATCTTCATCGCCGTAATCGGAACCGTCCATTCCCGGGCCTGCAAAGCTTTCAACTCAGCAACCTGTGCAGTCGTTACCGCGGGCTGCTCGAAATAAAGGGGATGCCCAGGGGCCAGCTTGCGGAGCTTGAACGCTGGATCATCCAGCGACATCTTGACCGTCGTTTCTTCGCCCAGCTTCTGATTGCCATATTTCTCTGTCGTCATCTCCAGCGCATATGCCCCGGCAGTCAACACCACCAGCATCGTCACCATGCAGCACATACTGTGTTTCCCTGTCTTCATGGGTAAACTCCATTGTCGTATCTTAGTCATTGGATATTCCTTGTTCGATATTCAAACTCCCTCGGTCTGTCCTTACTCCTCGATCGGTCCATGAGTATGCAGATACCACTTCTTTACCGTTGCCTGCAGTTTGTCATACTCGCCGTTCAGGATGCCGTCCCTGCTCCATATGACGCCCTGCTTGTTTCCCGGCAGCGGCTCTGTTATGTCCGAACTCCTGATCCATCCTTTCGCGTCTTTCGCCAGCTTGTTCTGCTCAGTGAGAAGCTTGAGATCCTCTCGATTGGCTCCCAGCAGACCCGGGTAGTAATGGTCCTTCAGATAGCCGAAATAGGAGATGTTCCAGTGTGTACGGTAGATCCCGCTCATCATACTCTCAAGAGCCCTGGCTTCGTGGGGGAAATTGCGGTAGACCGCCGGTTCTATCTCCTCCTTGAATTTTCTCCGCAGCTCAATGTGCCGCTTCTTGGCCTCCTCGGTCTGACCCTCTGGAGTCTGCTCTTCCGCTTCTATCCCGGGTAGAATCTCGTCGTCCCATGTGCGGTAGGTCTCATCTCGGCGTGAGAGTTCGTACCATCGCTTGGCGAGTACGTTATTCGCGTAAAGCTCCTTGTAGTTCCCGGCTCCTTCGCGCCACAAGGCCTCTTTGTGATCTCCAGGACTTCCCAGCCTGTAGAACGTTTCAATCTTGTCTGTTGACGCCAGGAACTCTTTCTGATGTTCCGGATCCTGCCTCTGTGCCAGCAGCTTCAATACATTGTCCTTGATGATCGGTGGCGCATCCATGACCGGCCTGGCATCAAGCTGACGGTGTGCTTTAGCATAGATAACAACCGAATCGAACAGGGCTTTCAACCGGTTCCTGCCGTTGCGCGAGCTTGCAATCAGGTTCTTCCTGATCGCATCCGGCGGGTAAACATCACAGCAACGGAAGCCGGTCTTTGTCTCCGCGATTTTCTCGTCATCCAGCCAGATTGCTGCAGTCTTGCCGTCAACGACCACTCTCGTGCTTACGGGACTGCCTCGCACGATCTTCTTGCTGCCGGTCAGGCTGACAACGGACGTGCCGTTCACCGTTGCATTGAACGTCAGTGTTCCGTCGGCCGCAATGGTCAACGTCATGCAATTATCTGTATCGACACCAAAGTCGAAGATGGTTCCGGCCACACCCGGCTCAACAACCAGCTTGGTCACGACGGTCGCCTCAGGCAGGTCCATTACTGCAGAATGAAGTGTGGCGTACTGATCCTTCCCGTTGAACTGCAGGCCGGCGCTATGTTCGTCTGTACCGTCATCGTAGACAACGGCTTCCGGCTCCCCAAAAACGAATCCGTTCAGGTTCGGATAGGTCGGCATATTGCCACTTAAATCCGCCGCGGCATATCGATAGTAATCGTGTAGCGTTGTCCGATCGGTATCCATCATGGCATAGTTGGCCCATAGTCCATCATCGCGCAGTGTTGCCTCGCCGTACCTCGGTATCAACGGATTGTTGGCCATTAGGTCAGACTTGATGGTTGTCACCACAGGCAGGTAGTATCGGCTGTATCCGCCGACCACTGTATCGCCATGGGCGTCGGCATTACCGTACAGTTTGGCGTTATCTTTCACCACGGCGTTATCCCTGACGATGGCAAATCCTTCGATGGATGCATTGTCCAGCACCTTGGCGTTATCGAGAACCATCGCGTTGGGTCCAATGTAGGCTGTATCAGCAACAGTAGCCGTCCTGGCCACAAGTCCGCCGCCGTTCTTGTGTGGAACGAGTCGGGATAGTTCCACTGACCCCTCACCTATGATCTTTGGCCCGAACTCTTCCGGCAGGCGTGCCGGTGTGCCGACCGTGGCACGCGTGAGTCTGACCTGCCAGGGATAGGTCGGCATTCGCTTCAGAAAGTGACCGCCCGGACACAATCCTTCCGTTTGCTTCAGTGCCGTCGGTGTTGCGGCTACCGTAAGCCAGATGGACCGGTCATCAGCCTTGACCGCAAAATTGAGCGGCCCTTTGTTCCATAGATTCGAGTATCGTCGTGTGCCGTCGGCTTCAACCGCGACGATGCAGGCCCGCCAGTCGCTGTAGATCGTCGGATTATGGATTCCCATGAAGTCTACTTCAATGTTCCGGGCGCCTTTTTCGGGAACCAGCCGGATGATATTGAAGCCCTGAGCGTAGGGAGCAAGATCGGTCGGGATCCGCCAGATGTTCTTCTCTCTGTCTATCAACTCAAGGACATGCCGCGGCGGGCTGTACCGGCTGTTGTGATAAAGGTGCTCTTTCTGATTATCAAAGGTGGCCGTCCGCGCTGCATATTCACCGAACAGATCGCCGAACTCTTCGACCGGCTTGTTAACCATATTAGTATCATCGTATTCCGTGAGTCGTTGTCGTTTAAATAGTTCCGCCATAAGATGCATGGCAGAGTTGGCCGAGGCCTGGTCTTTACTGTATACCGGTAATCGTGCAAACCACAGGTACCCCAGGCTGGGATCTTCGCCAACGGTTGTATAAAAGTACGTAAATCCGTAGCGGTTCCCGGACAGGAAGAGATGCTGGTGGGGCGTTGTCAGTTCGGGTCCTCCCGTTTCGGCGGGAAACGCCAGAGCCCTGACCGAATCAGCCCAGGTTTCTCCGCCGCCATGCTGGACCCCGTTGAGAAACTTGGTGATGTGCCCCCATTCATGCGCCGCGATCCCGGGAGAGCCGTTGCCGATATGCTGCCCGCCGCCGCCCCCCTTGGTTCCTTTGCCGTCTATGGTAGGTCCGCCAACGAACCACCAGAACTTGTCCCGCGGCTCCGGTGAGTCGATGCCGGGCATGTAGAAGCCGCCGTAATCAAAGACCAGCCAATGCGCGTCGTACCAGGCACACGTGGTGGCCCTTACCTTTCTTCCCGCCTTCTTGTCACCCAGTGCATTAACCCACGTCACCCAGTGATTTGAGTTGCCTGGCTCGGGATGTTCTGTTCCGGATACAAGCACTGTAAAGTCGGATTCCGTCAGGAAGTGACTGTTCTTCACCCCGGGTTCGGTCGGGTTCGGGTACCGTTCCATGATATGCTTGGGTACTACCCGCGGCTGTTCCGGAATACGCTTGGCTTTGATATCGTCGAGTGCCGCCTTATACCATTTCGCGGCGAACAGCCGGTCGTCTTGACTGAAATACCTGGTCTCGATCATCCGGATTCTGCCGTCGGGAAGTCTCAACAGAACACACGGAATATCAAATTCGCCTTTGAATTCTCCTTCGTCAATGGTGTAGCCAATGCCTCGAAAGCCGACCAGGTAGGCCGTAAGCTTCCGGTCCGATCTTTGATATACCGCCGGAATAACGTTCCTGACAAAGCCTTCTTCCGTAAATGTCCATTCCCGTAACGGCATGCGCGGATATATTTCGACGAAATCAATCCCTTTCCGGGGGGCGAATTTGACAACCCGTTCAGTATAATCTTCTGCTTTGTCATTGGCTGAACTACCTTTCAGTACGGTTCGTAGTTCAACATCTTCAACTGGTCTTACGCCCGGGGATTGATAGCGAGAGAAAAACGGATAGGTCTTTGATTCCTCAAAGACTTTGCTGTCGGCTTCAAGTTCTGCTTTCTGTTCGGTGATTATTTTTTGTACATCTTCAAGCGTTCTTTGTGGAAATGCCACTTCATCTGCTGTTTGCGGTGCAGCAGTTGCAGGTGAAGTGATTATACCCCATACAAACGCTAGTGTCATCAACGCGATTGTATTATTATTCATGACTAATGTGCCTCCATGGCTGTTTTTTTAGTTTCTCATCCGTTTCTTCTAACCTGAAGCGGGTGCTGACCACTGAATGTTTCTCCTTGCCTGGATGGTATTTGATGTATGTGGTTGCAATGATAGTGCCGTCAGGAAGGATTTCCATACCCGGGTAGCCGCAGTCCCAGCCGGCGTAGCTGTGCAGCAACTTGATCCTGTACTGGCCGGGCTTGCCACCGCGAATATCATCATACGTGCCGACCCAGGCCACGAAATGGTTAAGCGTCGAACTTCCCTTCGCCTTGTCGCGGAAAGCTATAACCCAGCGTCCATCCTTGCTGCGTACGCCATAGTGGCGGTCTCCTGTCAATCCCCACGGTGTATCAACTGGCGTGCTCCAGCTCTTGCCTTCATCACGGCTGAACATCATCAAGCTGCAGCCCGTATGTTTATTCTCACGCATCAGGCAGCAGAGCTCTCTTCCGTCCGGGGAGCGAAATACGAAAGGTTCGCAGGGGTCCTTGCCTTCTACTTTGGCGACCACCACCGGTTTCGACCATGTGATGCCACCGTCTTTTGTGATCGTCTGAAGAACTTCAATTGGCGACTGGTCTTTTCCGTCTGGTCCTCTGTGATACATCCCCATGTAACTGCCGTCCTTAAGCTTAACAATAGAACTGAACGTCATTACACAGCGGTAATCCTTTCCAAGCGGTTCCATCTCCCTCCATGTCTTTCCGCCATTTTCACTGACTATACGCGGCATATCAGGCCGAGCGGAATAAATCCATATGTATTCTTTTCCTTTAGGGTCGACCATGCGGTAGATGCTTGGACAGT
The DNA here is from genome assembly GCA_964499565.1 of uncultured bacterium. Classification (GTDB taxonomy): domain Bacteria; phylum Auribacterota; class UBA3054; order UBA3054; family CAZCLS01; genus CAZCLS01. The sequence continues at coordinate 900 of CAZCLS010000232.1, read as the reverse complement.
TTCTGTGATTGAGATAGCCTTTCGGCAGCGTGTCGTCTATTCGTTTCCAAGTCAGCCCGCTGTCGTCACTTCGGGCAATAGGGCCATTCGGCCCGCCATGACCAATAGACCAGACTGCATACATCGTCTTGCCGTCAGGCATGAGCAGGGTTGTCGGATGCCCCTGATAGACGCTCTCGCTTCCCTGCGCGATAATCACATGTCGGTTAGTTTCCCCCGAGATATCAACAGTCGGCAGCTCCGGCCTTGCTTGGGCACGTGTTAATAATGGTATCTGAGTACCCGCACAACTAAGTATACATACAATCAATGAATTCCATGACATGCTCGTCTCCTTATGCATTTGGTTGCTTTAGTCTGCCTGCATCACGGCTGCCAAAATTTCATATGTAGCTTAATTCTACGAAAAGCTTTGGCTTAATTCAATGGTTAATAACGATAATGGTTTGTATTATTGCGATATCTGAAAAAAAACACTAATCAGCTGGCGTTATATTTTGCAGCGACCCACAGTACACTCCCGATCTGTCCAACAACATCGTAATGCCCTGCATTATCAATACTTCATTTTCATCAAAAAGACCACGGGGAGCTTGTCTCACTGGTGAATCAGTTTGGTCACCGGCCCCAACCACCCAAACTCCCCCTCTATCCACGCAAAGTGCCAGGGGTCAGGTCTTGATTCAGTCCCTTGAAAATGTAATATATTGGTATTGTTGAATTTATGATTTTATGGACTGATTCAAGACCTGACCCTTACGGATCTGGGCGGGTACTTCTGAAATTGCATAACCGAATCCCAATGGTCCTTCCCTATCAGTGAATCAGTTTTCCCCGCACTTTCACTTTTCATCAAAAAGACCCCGGGGAGCTTGCCTCACCGGTGAATCAGTTTGGGCA
>CAZCLS010000231.1:0-6643 GCA_964499565.1 uncultured bacterium | reverse complement strand
GCCAGTTCGTCCGCGGTCATCTGGGCTACATCAACTTCATCGATGAACACGCGGCCCGCCGTGGGGCTGTCCAGCGCGCCAACCATGTTAAAGAACGTGCTTTTCCCCGATCCCGACGGTCCCATAACCGTAATGAACTCACCGGTATAGATTTCCACATCCACCCCCCGCAGCGCCTTGGTAACCTGCCCTTTGCGGAAATAATATTTCTGTGTCCCCACCGCCCGGATTATCACCCGCCGGCTGTTTAACGCGCTGGTATGTTCTCTTTCCGTCTTCATCTGTTGTTATTCAATCCTCATCGCTTCCATCGGCGCCAGCCGGGCGGCACGCAGCGATGGGTATACGGCCGCTATGGCGGATATAAGTATGCCGGTCATGATCGAGCTCAGGACTGCCATTATAAGTGTTCCTGCCGGAAACGCGGCGAACAGCAGTGACTGATATATAACTACCATCCGCGCCAGGCATAACAGCAGTCCTGCCAGAGATCCGATGATTCCGCCCACCAGTCCCATGATGCAGGACTCTATCAGAAATACCAGCATGATAAACCCGTCCAGCGCGCCCAGGCATTTGAGCGTTGCGATCTCGCGGAACCGTTCGGTAACAGCCATCAGCATGGCGTTGGTAATACCAACAACACACACCAGCATGGATACGAACGCCAGCCAGGTCATACGTTTCCCGATGCCCATCAGGCCGCCGGAACCAGTATCCAGTGTGGCCAGTTCAGCCTTTTTCAGGAGCCGGGTCTTGTCGCGCAACCGGCTAAGCGCAGTAAGTTGTTCTCCATCAAGGCTTCCGGTAGTTACATTGTTTTTCTTCATTTCGACAAGATACCATTCCGCTTTTCCGGAATTCTTAAGCATATTCCAGACAATCTCCGGTTTTACATTGATAGGCAGAATGTCTTCCCGGGCAGCTACGGACCGTTTCATTGCTTCGCTCCTGATCGCCTGGTCCAGCATGCGCATGTTTTCGCTGCTGCGCACCTGCACGACCAGTGTGCGTGCTGTTTCAGGTTCGAGAATAAAGCCGGCTGCCCCGACCGCAGTACCAAACTCCCCATCGGCATCAATCAGTGCCGCGGGAACCGTGCGCCCATCGAGTGATTCGTGAACGTGTCTGATCGCCCGGCTTTGCGCCATGCTGATTGCAAGACAGAATTGCTCCAATTCGGGCCATTCAACCAGGAACCGTTTGAATTCATTCGTAGCGTCAGGAAAACGGAGCGATCGGAGTTTTGCCAGATTCTCAAAAAAATACTCCCGCTTCCCCGGAATCTGCAGTACATCAAATACTGCAATTCCATGCGCGCTGCCAACCAGGAGACGCAGACGGCCGAAATCAAGATCGTCAAAAAAAGCACGGTACCGTTCAGCGGTTCGTGCCTGGTCTGTAACGCGTGTAAACACGGCATCACTAACGCCGCTGAATCCTCTGAGTTCAGTATACAGCGGCTGGCCGGGCTGCACCGCGGCAAGGTCCTGCACTATGTCGCCAGGCGTCTGCGGGATCGTCAGCTTTGCAATCCATTTATCCGCCAGATGCAGTTCACTGATCCGGTCTCGCGCAGACAACGCCACGTTCTTCTTGACCAGACTTTCACACAGAATATTCATCAGAAAGGCCATGGCAAGAGCTATCACCGCAACCGTTACCGCTGCCCGGAACAGCCTGTAGCGAACGCCTGTTAGCGCTATCCGGGCGGTGCGGTTGAAGCTGAGTATCGGTTGCTGTGATATATCAATTTTTTTCATAAGGGAAATATCGACCATTGCGCTAATTTATTACCCGTGCACAGATAGTAAATTAAACTGATGATCATCGGGAGCACTGCCCCAAACAATTCTCCCGCAATAAGCCCGATCATGAATGGTTTAAGCTTCTGATAGATCTGGATTCCACCGTATTTCATTACAATAGTTTTAATAAACCATGCGATCAGGAATGAAAAATAGAATTGTCTTCCCGCATAGGTCATGAACGTCAGAAACATGACCGGATGAAATGGCCACTTCCGCAGCCGCAGCCGCAGGAAGGAGAACAGCAGGACCAGTCCAGCGGCAATCCCAAACGTGATCACGGCCGGTTTGTTGGGTGTCATATGCAAAAACCGGCTTAAGCCGGTATGGCTGCCGTAAACACCCGCTTCCTGCAATACTCCCTGCGCATCAAGCCGCTCGATTGCTTCGACGGTCTGTTTGAAAGGAACGGCTCCCTGGTAATTTGGCCAGAAATTCGAGGGTGTGCCCTGGTCATACATCCAGTAGAGCGTTACCGGAATTGCGACCATCAGGCCAAGAATAATGGCAGCCACACCAAGGGTTGCCGCTTTGCCGACTTTTATTTTAGCATCTTCTGCCAGTTTCAGCATATTGACGGTATACGGCATCAGTGCTTCGCGTGAATCAAAGAGCAGGACCAGCCCGAGCGAGCACAGGACCAGCAGGGTAGCGGGCCCGAGGGCTTTAGCGCCGAAGAACGCCCACAACACGCCGGCCGGCGTGCAGAGCGACGAAATGTAGAACAGGCCTGTTTCCGCTACCAGCCGGGCCATGACAACATAGACCGCACAACATATGCAGGCAAATAGAATACCCAGCGGCCAGTCGATCTTTGCCACGATATACAGGTACGTGACAAACAAGGCCAGCGACACAAGGAATACCCGCGCGCCCCAGACCGACGAACCATCGGCCAGGCCTTTGCGCGGTATGAACAGCGCATGCGCAAATACTGATGTAAAGTAATGCCGCCCGGTGTAAATTATCATCATGAACATGGCGAAATAGGCACCCATCATGAATATGCCGTCGTAATAAACGCCATGCCGCCAGGATCCCTGCTGCCATTCCGCTCCGGTTAATCCATAAATGATCAGCAATCCCCAGATACATTTCCATAGCAGAGGGCCGATACCGAGCGAAAAGGATACATCCTTCGGCAGAAAATACGCGATACCAACCACAACAAAATATATATGGGTCAAACCCATTAACAGCCATACTCCCCCGCCTAGTTTAAAAGTTTCCGACAGCTCCGCAAACGCGGAAACATCAAACGTAAGCGGCAGCGGGCTTAACAGGTATGGTTTGAACGCGGGAAGAAAATTCAGGTAATTATAAAAATGGATCAATGCCACGGCGCTGAACGCCAGCCAGAATAGCTTGTTGCGGAATACTTCACTCTGCTCCCCGTTCTCTTTGGGAAGCATCGACTCCGTAAATGTCATCAGCGGATATGGCAGATGCTCGTAATCGGACCACTGGCGGTGCACCACCAGGGCCAGACCGATAAGCGCGATCCACAAAGACAGAATTATCGGGATCCAGAAAATGAATGTTTTTTTGAACGCATACCAGGGCACTTGTCCCGGATTAATATGTTTGTGTGATGTGCTCAGGCCGCTGATCCAGCCACTGACGACCGTTTCTCTGTTTGTCGACGCATCAACCAGCATACCATCCGGAACATACTGCATCGCATCCCGTGATTTCCAGCCCGGCTCGCTTTCGTATGCCTGGTGCGGATTGATCATCATACCCGGCAGGTGGCGCATCAGGTGGCCGGCGGGAATGGCACAGGAGATGATCGTCATAAGCAGGACGACCGTGATCTCTTTACGCGACAGCGCCAGCCAGCGGGACATTTTTCTAAACAACGGGCGCAGGAATACCAGGAAAATGATCAGGATGCCATACACCGCCGTCGGCAGCTGCCCGTTGATAATATACGTATTTGATAAAATAATATCGTTAAAATACGTGGCACCACAGACAAATATGACACCAAGAACTCCCAGTATAAACGCTCGAATGGTCACTCACAATCTCCCAAGTATGCTTATTTCATCATTATCGCCAGTATTCCACGTTCGATGAGCAGCGTAATATATTCCGTCACCGCTACACGGCTTTCATGAAACGTCAGTGCACGCTGCTGAGCAAAAGCATCTATGATCTGTTCTACCGTGTTGGTTCCCGTGCACCATTCCCAGACAAACAATCCGATTCCGTCCAGCTCATAGGTTTTTCGACCGCGGAACCTGATAAACCAGTTCACAGGCGGTACCATCCATTTTGGTTTAATCACTGGCACGGAAATACGCGCACTGTGTTTTTCCTGCAAAAATTCAACTCGCGCGGCATCATTGTGCACCGGAACCGCCAGCAGCATTGGCAGCCATGATCCTTCTCCCGGTACAGAGATATGCCCCGTCTGCATTATACGTCCCTCCCCAATGATTCACAGCAGCTCAACAGGCGCTGCGGCTCCTGTTCCGCAAGTTCAGTCGACCTGCCCGCAATCGTTTCCACCAGGTATATCCGTTTATCACGCGGGCATTGCCAGCCTGTCAACTGGTACGCGCGTTTGCGCCGCAGTTTAAAATTCGGAACGTATACTCCCCGCAGCGTTTCAAGCATATGATCCCGCACGCTCCAGCGGGAATGCTTTACCGTGTGCGCCCGACCAGGTAACTGCAGCCGCAACCAGCGTTCCAGAGGTTTGTTCAACCAGTTTGAAACCATCCCAAGGCGCCTGAACCTGACACGATCTTCCGAACGCGGCCTGCCGAAACACATGTCTGCGGATGCCGGCATAATATCCGCCTGCAAAAGCTCCAGTCCGGCCGGCGGATGCATATCCATTCCGAATGCCCGCCAATGCTGATATCCGGAAGGATCATCCCCGCTATAGCGGAACGAATCGAGGATTGCTGCTTCACTGCCTGTGTCCCGGCTATCGGGCCAGAGAAACACCGCTTCAAGCAGGCAGCGCTCTTCTTCATAATACCGGCCATAACGCGACGAAGAAGCAGAACCGTGCGTTCCCGACAATCCCTGCCAGTTCCCATGCCGTTCCCGTTTCGCGTTGCGCAGGTTCTGCGTCGTTTCCAGCAGAGCCTGGTAATCAGAAAGCATCCGCCCAAAATCAGGCGGACCCGGCACCACGCGCCAGTTGAACTCAAACCGGAAACTGTACCGGTCCGCAAACGCGCACCGTCCCTGCCGCGAATCCCGGTTGTATTGCAACAGTTCCCAGTCTTCCGGCAACTCGAATCGAAAATGTCGCCAGAGCCATGTCTGCATAAGCACTAGTATCCTACGTGTAAATATATAGTATAGTCATTATGCCATAAAATGTGAATATCTGATTCTAGCAAAAGCATGTCAGGTTATTCCAAGTATAAAGTCTACTCTATAACCCGGCAGTACCCTCTTGACTTCAAACCATTTTTGTGAGAATATAGATGTATAGGGAAATGAATGTACAGATTGTATATTATCATTTAATTTCTGGATATTTATTGTTGTCATTCTTGTTATTATAATAATTCATGCTCTTTCTTTAAGTTTACAGTAGTCCGCTAACTTTTTTAACTTATCACAAGGAGTCGCAATGAAACACCTATCGTCGCTTGTAACTATTGTATTAACCTTGTCACTGACCTGCGCGTTGTCTTTGTCCGCAGTCCTCGTCACCATCGTCGAAGATGATTTCGATAGCAGTCATACTTACTTCGATGGCACCGACATTGATATTGCCGGTACTCAGTGGGATGGCCTCTATGGCACACAGTGGCTTTCCGCGGCTACCGCAAACAGCCCCACATCCAGCTGGTTAGCCTATGTACTCACAACGAATGAAGATACGTCGATCGTTAATGTCGATTATTATCCCAAACTGTATAAAATCGTGGATGGCGATTTTATCGCCGATATGAAAATCGGCGGCACGATTCCCATTGACGCCTGGGTTACCTTTCTTATCATGTGCGGCGACCAGGCCGGCAACTATTCCGGCTGGGGTGCCTTCGGCGCAATCGGTTCTTCCTACGGCGCCCGCATGCAAAACTATGTCCGTAACCTGGAATATGTCCCCGGTACTAACATTGTTAACTGGTACCGTATGGTCCGGGCCAATAAAACATTTACTTTCTATCAACGTCCAACTGATGCAGACGAATGGTACTACATCGGTTCGTTCATCAACACCTCCATTCCCAAACAAGCCTATGTCGGGCCGATTGTCGCAACACACACTCCCGGCCTCGGCGGCTCATATTTCGTTGATTATTTCTCTATCGATCAGTCGACCGGAACTGCCTCACTGGCTGTCTCCCCCGTTACTTATACCGGCGCTCTTACCTTTGGCGACTCAACGAATATTACCGTTACCCTTTCCAACACCGGTGAAAAAGCCGACTGGAACGTCGCTGAAAGTTTCTCTCCCTATGTTACAATCACTCCCGACCACGGCACGATTGATACCAACGAGTCGATTCAACTCTCCGTGGAGATCATCGGCGCACTTCCCAAAGGTCTGAATACCATACCTGTTGTGTTCGAAAACAACGGTCTTGCCAATCCGCAGTTTACGCTCAATATTACGGTAGCTCCCGCCGGCGGTACTATCGCCGTCGTGGATGACGACTTCGATGACGATCATGTCTATTATGATGGCACCAGCGTCGATGTCGATGGTACCCAGTGGGATGGAATCTTTGGGAGTGGGTATCTTTCCTCCATGGAAGCTAATAATCCCAGCGACAGTTTCCTGAAAGTTCAAATCAATCTCAACGCGGAACCAACCTCAATCGGCAATACTCCTGCTGAATACCGGTTCCCCGTACTCT
>CAZCLS010000230.1:0-6647 GCA_964499565.1 uncultured bacterium | reverse complement strand
AACTGGCGGGTGAGGGGATTATGGAACAGCACGACGTGAAAGTCGGCTTTGTTCAAAAACTCGGAATCACAGGAGCCATTGGCTCCGATAACCCAGTCATCCCGATGAGATTTGATCTCCATATTGACATCTGAAAACGTCAGCAAGCTGGCACTGACCGTATCGGGCAGGGACAGCAGGGGAGATGAAATATACCCTTGCCGTATAAGGAACTGCTGAGCCAGGAGCGCGGGAGATATGATTTCGACACGATTGACGCTAAGCCTTTTGGTACGCCGGCTGCCGAACAGGAGTTGCCAGGGCATAATTTTCAACTTGATATCATCACAGCGGGCAATATAGCGATTCGTTGAAGGATGGACAACATCGAGGGAAGAAATTGAGATATCGAGCGGACCGTTCCAGGTAGTGAAGCTAAACTGACCTAATTCCACCGGAGCATTGAACTGGCGGCTCAGATACGATTCAAGCGGAATCCTGACCAGGGGAGTGTTATCAAGGATCGGGGGCAGCAGAAACCAGGCGCCGATCAGAGAGAGCAGAGAAATGGCCGTTATTTTCAAAGTCCGGTGGTGCCGGGTAATAAATGATCGGAGAGCAGGTATCATGGCAAGTCTGGTTTGGTCTTATCAGGTTCCGCGGGAGAAGAACGCACAATGATATGCAGATCATTGAGTTGTTCTGCGCGCACATGTGAAGGTGCGCCGGTCATAAGGTCGGTAGCTTTCTGGGTTTTGGGAAACGCAAGCACATCCCGCAGGCTCTGCCTGCCGGCCAGGAGCATAACAAGCCGGTCTAATCCGAAGGCGATACCGGCATGGGGTGGCGCGCCGTATTGCAGAGCTTCCAGGAAAAAACCAAACCGTTCGGCAGTTTCCTGTTCGCTCAGGTTGAGAATGGCAAATATTTTTTCCTGGGTGTCCCGGCGATAGATACGGACGGAACCCGAGGCGAGTTCATAGCCGTTAATGACCAGGTCATACGACTGAGAGCGAATGTCGCCCGGAGCCGAGTCCAGCAAGGCCAGGTCTTGTTCGGCTGGCGCGGTAAAGGGATGATGTTCACTGACCCAGCGCTGTTCATCCGGGCTGAATTGAAACAGGGGAAAATCAGTGATCCAGGCGCACGAGAAAGCAGCCTGGTCAATCAAATCGAGAGCGGCGCCGAGGTGCAGACGCACGGCGCCCATAGCCGTGCGGCAGGTAGCGACCGAGTCGGCGCACAGTAGAACGCAATCACCGGGTTGGGGAGACAGACAGGCATCAAAGCGAGTCCATTCATCATCGCTGAAAAATTTGGTTAGAGTTGATTTGCGGGTTCCATCGGCGAGATACGTGACGGGGATAATACCTTTAGCGCCATGTTTTTGAGCTATAGCACCGCACGTATCAATCTGTTTCCGGCTGAGCGCGTCACCCCCGGGCAGGCGGATAGCTTTGACCCGTCCGCCGCTTTCGGCAGTAGAGCGAAAAGCATTGAAGGAAGACTCTTTGACATTATCGGTAATATCTCTGATCGGGAGACCGAAGCGAAGATCAGGTTTATCGGAACCATAGGTTTCCATGGCTTCTTCATACGTCAGGCGGGGGAACGGAGCGGCAACAGTAATCCCGGCAGCCTGGCAGGCGGTTTTAGTGATGATTTCACCGATCGCGAAAATATCTTCCTGAGTAACGAATGACATCTCAACATCGATCTGGGTAAATTCAGGTTGGCGATCGGCGCGTAAGTCTTCATCGCGGAAGCAGCGTGTAATTTGAAAATATTTGTCAGTGCCGGCAACCATAAGCAACTGTTTCAACAGCTGCGGCGACTGGGGTAAGGCGTAGAAATCACCGGGATGGACGCGACTGGGCACGAGGTAATCGCGGGCGCCTTCAGGCGTTGATTTCGTGAGGAAGGGCGTTTCGATTTCCCAGAAATGTTCGGCATCGAGAGCATTGCGTACAGCCAGGGCAACGTTATGGCGAAGTTCCAGGGCGTTTTTAAGATGGCAGCGGCGCAGGTCGAGGTAACGGTATTGCAGGCGCAGGTCATCGGTGTCATCGTCATCGTCCAGGTGAAAGGGAGGTGTTTTAGAGGAGCTGAAAACCGACAAAGCATCGGCGAGAACTTCTATTTCGCCTGTAGGCAGGTCGGGATTGACCTGTTCACCGCGGGAACGCACCTGGCCCTGAACGGCGATGACATACTCGCCGCGCACATCTTTGGCGGCGGCGTGCGCATCGGGAGCGTGGGCCGGATCGATAATAATCTGGGTAACACCATAACGGTCACGCAGATCAATAAAAATAAGGTTACCTAAGTCGCGCCGGCGTTTGACCCAACCGTTGAGGGTTACTGAACAGCCGATATCAGAGGCGCGCAAGTCATTGCAGGTATGAGTTCGTTTATTGGCAAGCATACTCATAAAAAATCTCTATTGATTTAAAAAGGTAGTTAAAAAGACCACGTTCCGCACATATCAATCAAAAATCTAAAATCACATCATTCTTCCACATCAATAATTTCACTGCCGGGGAACAATTCGAGGGCGTCTTTGACAGATGGAATCTGTTTGGCTTTCTCGATCAGTTCTGCTTTAGTCGCTTTGCGCGGTTTCTGGGGTTCAGGAGAATCGTGGGAAACAGTAAGTGTAATATCGCGGCCCGCGGCGGCCCGCACAGATTTAGTTACTGCCTGGAGAATTTTCTTGTCGGAAAGTGCCTCCAGTCCGATATCGTCAGGAGAGGGGAAATGAATATCCAGAGCATCGGAATTTTTTTCACTGACCGTTGCGGAATGAAGCATGGAAAACAATTTATGATCAGAGCTTTCCAGAGATGAATACCAGGAGAGCCACGCCTCAGCGGGAGATAGTTTCCGGGGGGCGGGGATTTCGGCGGCAGGGGAAGCGGCATGGGCCTGAGAAGGAGAGACCGCTGCGGCTCCTGCGCCTGCGTTGGCTTCCAGGGCGGAAACGACGGAGCCTGATTCCAGGGCTTCGAGCCTGGCAAAGATATCATCCAGACTGACCCGGCGACGGGCCTGCAAGAGTTTCAGGACGACAAGTTCGAGGGCCGTCTGCTTTGCTTCTGTCGCTGCCAGGCGCGGAATCAGTCCGAGCAGAACATCGATGGAGTAGGTCAGTTGTTCAATCGTAAAATGATTAGCATTTTTCCGCAGTGTTTCAATGTATTCCGGCGTGTCTTCTATAATTCTCTCGGCATTGTCAACAGATTTCATAACCAGAATATCGCGCAGGAACTGAAGGAAACCGAGGACGAACTGTTCCGGGTCACGGCCTTTGTCAATTATTGTCTGGACAGTGCCAAGGGCGTTATTGACATTCTGCATAACCAGAGAGCTGCACAGGTCGAAATATATTTCGCGGTCGGTCCAGCCCAGCAGAGCGACAACCTGCTGTTCGGTAATATGATCGTCAGCCAGAGCCAGGACCTGGTCGAAAACAGAAAGGGCGTCGCGCACGCTGCCGTTGCCGGCGCGGGCGATAGCGGCGATGCCGCCTTTTTCGATATCAACCTTTTCCGCCGCGGCGATTTTGTTCATGTAATCTACCAGGACAGGCCATTCAATCCGGCGCAGTTCGAACTTCTGGACGCGGGAAAGAATAGTAGCGGGAATTTTATGCGGTTCAGTCGTGGCAAAAAAGAACTTGACATGGGCGGGAGGTTCTTCGAGCGTTTTGAGCAGGGCGTTGAAAGCTTCCCGGGTAAGCATGTGAACTTCGTCAATGATATAGACTTTATAGCGCGCGTGAACGGGTGCAACGGAGACCGTATCGCGCAGGCGGCGGATATCATCGATGCTGCGGTTCGAGGCGCCATCGATTTCGACGACATCCAGACAGTTGCCGTCACGGATCCCGGCGCAATTAGCGCAGGTACCGCATGGTTCGGGGGTAGGGGAGTCGACTGAAAGGCAATTCACCGCTTTGGCCAGGATTCTGGCAATCGTAGTTTTGCCGACTCCGCGCGTACCGATGAAGAGGTACCCCTGGCCGATTCTGCCTTGCAGAATGGCGTTTTTCAATGTTGTGGTAACATGCTCCTGTCCAACTACATCATCAAACGTTTGGGGCCGCCACTTGCGGGCTAATACCCGGTAACTGTCCTGAACTTCCATATAATCGTGTAACTCATTGAATTAGAGTATTATGATAGACTATGAATTATAGTCAGATTAGCTGATTTTGTCAACGGGTTATGGAGGAAAATCAGCATGGGATGCTGATTTTATAAAAAGAGAGCTCCCCGGAAAGATTCCGGGGAGCTGATGTATGTTCAAACTGCCGAAGCAGAAATTGTTATTCAGAGCTGGCAGGCTCTTTAGCGGGCAGAGACTTGACAGCCTTGGCAAGCGCTTCGTCCAGGCCGTTCATTGGATGGCCCTTCCACAGGATAGAACCATCGGGGCCGATAATAAATGCACTTGGTATTCCGCGCACACCATAATCAGCGCTTGAGGTGCTGCCGGCACCGACAATATATTCCATATTCTGGGCTTTCGCAAATTTCTGAACCGTATCATCCGTTTCGTTTGAAAGACCGATAATGACAACATCTTTGTCCTTATACTCTTGAAACAATTTGTTAAGGTGGGGAACTGATTTGCGGCATGGGGGGCACCAGGTAGCCCAGAATTCCACAACAGTAATTTTACCTTTCAGGCCTTTCAGAGAAACGGAAGAAGAGGGAGCGTTAATCCATGTTTTGGCGTTTATTTCAGGCGCGGTAGTTTCATCCGCTTTTTTTGCGGCGGTAAGCGTTACAGCAATGCCTGCTAAGAGAAGTATCGTGAGAAGAGGTTTCATCGTATTGTTTCCTTTTTCAGGTTATCTAATCAACATGTAAATCATAGGTAGAAGGGCAAAATACGTGCCAAAGGTCAAAAATAGGTATGGCGATACCACAATTGCCGTTTTTTCGTGGTTTTGGTGGTTTATGTGGGAGAATTTTGCACAACAGGTTCAATCTGACAGGGGCGGATGGGGGATGGAGGATGGTTGATGGTTGATGGATGATGGATGATGGAGGATGGATGATGGATGATGGTTGATGGTTGATGGTTGATGGTTGATGGTTGATGGAGGATGGTTGATGGTGTTGTCAGGGTTCAGGGTTCAGGAACCATTACTCCAACACTCCAGTACTCCTATGGCACAGGGTTCAGGAATTATTGTGTGTAGGGGCGGCCTTGCGGCCGCCGGTGTTTCACTCTTATGAGAAATCAGCGGGCTAATGCGCCCATGGGGTCCCAGGGGGGGAGTACGATCGGATCGGTTTCACGGACTGCACGCACATCATCTGACAGATAATCGCAATGGACAGTAATTTCATACACATATTCATCAAACCAGGAATCCGACATCATCATGTAACCTTTGTCGCCACCCTTGTCTCCCCAGCTGTTCTCTACACGCCATCTGACAGGTTCGCCCTGTTCATTTATGTCAACACCGGTCAGAACCATCGCGTGGGTCATGCGGCTATGACCATAATCAAGCCGTGCGGCCTTGTCCAGGTTGAATTCGGTGCCGTACACCAGAGAATAGTTATACAAGTTTTTGTCGAGAATGCCAAGATCACGATCGAGCATCTTGCCAACATCACAGCCGAACCAGACCGGTTTTCCATCGGCAATCATCTGCTGCGCCGCTTTTTTCATCACCGCAATGTCCACGTTAAGATACCGGACAATCTGCCCGCCAACAACGTTTCCAAGATACTGTACCGTGAACAGTGAATTAAATGGTTTGTCCTTCGTCGGCGCGTTGATCAGGCATACCATGTCGTCAAGATCTATTCCAACATATTCCTGGTAAAATTCAAGCGGGGTGATTTCGCCATGTCGGGTGAATTCCTTGTCCTTGTTGCGCCACTCCCACATAAATGTTTTCGGAGGAGTGCCCAGATGAATGCACAGCATCGTGTAGTATTCCTGCATCATTTCGTTTTTCTTCTCACGCAATGCTACGTCATCGTTACCGCTTTCATTCATGGTTCGCAGAATCGAAGCGTATTCACGCAGCTTTGTGACCAATGTATCGTTCATTGATCCCGTTTGACTACTGCTGAATGTTTCAGGCATAACTTCTTTCGGTACTACGCCGTACTTATTAACTATGTTGATAAACATATCCCACTGGCCGCCGTCGCCGATGGGATCCTGCAGCAGCCACATCACCAGCCGCCCCGTCAGCGGTTCATCGCGCGTTTCAATTATGTTCTCCAGAAAATAATTCCCTTTTTCAAGCTTGTCCCAGAACATCTGGTAGGCCTGCGACAGCTCAAATTTTTCAAGTTTCATTTTCTTCATCGCCGGAACGCGCAGGGCGTTCAAACCCGCGAATAACCAGCAGCGCCCGGAACCTTTCTGGTCGGTCGATTCTGCCGTTTCTATCTGGTGTGAATAAGTGTGGGTGATCGTGTTGACCACTTCGCGGTTCAATGCAACCGGGCCTATGCCGCTTTTAGTAACAGCATTCTGCGCAAGTCGGTTCTTGGGATCGGCCTCGAACGAGCTGGATAGATTGGCCAGCAATTCCGGAGAGATGTGAGATTCCATAGTGTACTTCCTGTTGGTGGTTATAATCAGGCAAATATTATCACATAAACACGATTCAAAATCAAATATCGGGAAGAACT
>CAZCLS010000229.1:4813-6652 GCA_964499565.1 uncultured bacterium | reverse complement strand
AGAATGATGGTGTGCTGCGGATGAATGATGGTGGAGGGCATGTGCTTTCTGCCCCGGGGTCGTAGACCCCTGGGGCTACTCCACGTCCGGAACCGCCCGGGACGCGTCGTCAATTTCAAAATATTCAGCGCGCTGAAATGAAAACAAACCGGCTATGATATTGGAGGGAAACACTTCAATCCGGTTGTTCAGGTCGCGCACATTACCGTTATAAAATCTGCGGGCGCGCTGAATACGGTCTTCAGTCTGCGTCAGTTCCTGCTGCAGCTCCAGAAAATGCCGGCTGGCTTTCAAGGCCGGATACTGTTCCACGACCGCGAAAAGCCGGCGTAGCCCTCCTATCAGAGCGTTTTCGTCCCGGGCCTGAGTACCCGGTGATCCCTGACTGGCACATGCGCTTGCGCGTGCCTGGATGACACTCTCCAATACCTCCTTTTCATGCGCGGCATATCCCTTTACCGTCGCTACCAGGTTGGGAATCAAGTCATACCGGCGCTTCAGTTCCACATCTATTCCCGCCCAGGAATCTTTGACATGGTTTACCGCGCGTACCAGCCCGTTATACATCATAGCTATCCATAGTGCCAGGATTATTATGCCGACAACTGGAATCAATAGTATCATTGTATTACTCCCCTGTTATTTCTTTGACTAAGGAAAACGGCAGCCGTGTAATAATACCCTCAATTACTTCCAGCGCGGCTTGAAAATCCTGAACTGAAAAACGGCTCGAACGGTACGCGATACAATACCGGTCCTGCAACTCCAGGCTGAAGCGCGGGGAAGCCAGCAGTAATTCCATCGTCGATTGCTGGATGACATCATAAGCCCAGCGCTTATCCGGGGCTTTAACATAAAATTCCCGGCTGAATTCGGCCGATTCAAAATCTATATCATCAAATCCTATGAATTCCGTCAACTTGTCAAACAGCCCCTCCGATCGTATGCTCAGCGGTTTCAGCCTGTATCCGGAATCGATGATCATCGCCGAAAAATTGTGATGATGCGTTTGGCGATGGCCCTTGCTGTCGGTGGAGTAGGTTTCATAATGATAATCAAACCCTGTGCACCGCCGCTCATGATACCTGCCGCGCATACAGTTACATGCATAGCGCCGGCTGCCTTTCCGCAAACAGGCAAATCCCGGGAATCGTTCGTCCATTCCCGCATCCTTTTCCGGACTGAATGAAAACCCGTTGGAGGCGGCCCAGGCCATCAGTTCCTTGCGCCGCTTCTGTCCCTGAATGATATTGAAAACAAGTATGATGACAATCAATACCGCAACCCCGACAAAAAACAATCCTGGCATATTATACACTCCCGGTCTGCAGTTACAATCGTTAACAGCCTCTGTCACTACCGATACATTGTACACAATCCGGAAGCAAATGTCACCCGATCCCGTTACTCGACATATATCTCAACCTTGTCTCCATCTTCTTCATCTTGTACTTTGACTAAATCGAACCGGCCGTTCACCGCCAGCTCTTCAAACAACTCATCGATTTTTTCAAACGTCTCCGCGTCAAGCTCTATGCCTTTATCACTCATCCGCTGACGGGCTTCATCCGGGATTGCCATTTGAAATTTTCCACCCAGTTTTGCCGCGATCTTTGCCAGTGAAATCGGTACCGTAACTTTGACTTTCGGTTGGGCAGGATTGCCTTCATACACCCGAATTTTCAGCCAGCGGGCTTTAGTGGGTACGCCGGTTGATGTGTTGCCGTCAAGTGCCTTCAGGAGCCGGGCCGCTTCGTCAGCGGTAAGCTTGTTCTCTTCCAGCATTCGTAATATCCGTAGTTTTTCGTCTGACACTGTATGCCTCCTTATTTTTTTCTG
>CAZCLS010000229.1:0-4713 GCA_964499565.1 uncultured bacterium | reverse complement strand
ACAGTCGGATAGGAAATATCAAGCCGTTTTTCCACTTCGCGGATATTCCCGCGACACATCACAAACGTTTCTATGAATCTCTGATCCGTTTGTGTAAGCAGTGAAAATACGGAAGGTATAAATCTCCCTTTTACGGTACTTTTGCATCCCGGGCAGGTCAATTCGGATACAATTAATGTCCGGCCGCACGATTGACAAGTATCAATATTTTTCATACTAATTATTAATATAGTTAATTATTACAGAACATATTATTACATATATTAATTTTTTTGTCAAGTATTATTCATTTTCATTAATTATTGCCATTCGGTTTCCACTAACAAAACCTATGGGTAATTCCTGAGGGGTAACGTATATTATCCTAATAATATGCTCACACTTTCTTTCCAGGTCGTTTTTTCTGTTGATTAATTTTAGTTTCGTTTCTTTTACCAAATCATCCAATTTCAGCAAAATACTTGCAGTTATCCGGTAACAGTATTATAATAGTATCTTACATGCGGCATATAGACAATGTTTTTAGGCTGTTAACTAAAGAGGACTTCTCTATGCAGCGTATTCTGATTGTTGATGATGAAGAGCAAATCCGGAAGATGTTAGGCATCATGCTCAGAAATGAAGGTTATTATGTCGAGGATGCTGCGGATGGCAATGCCGCCTTAGCCTTACTTGAAACACAGTCGTTCGACCTGGTCATTACTGATATTGTCATGCCGGAAAAAGAAGGCCTGGAAACAATCATGGAACTCAAGAAAAAGTATCCAACTATTAAAATTATCGCCATTTCAGGCGGCGGCAGAGTCAGTCCGGTCCACTATCTCGAAGGCGCCAAAGCTCTCGGCGCTACCCATGTCTTTTCCAAACCGGTCAAAATCACAATGCTTCTTTCAGCTATCAAACAAGCCCTTTCATGATTCTTCCGGCAGTCCATGTTACCAACCATGCCGTCCGCGACCGGGCTGTTTCACGTTGCCGTGAACGTGCCATTATTCTCCCCACCTTTGCCCAGATGCGGCACCCCGAAACTATTCCTCCTGTCATTCTGGACCGCCTCGCTTCTATCGGCCTGTGGGATATCCATCCCCTCAACCTGTTCAGAATTACCTGGAAAAATGAACCGGTTGAACAGGGCGGCTCATTCTCTTCCCCCAATTTCATTGAACTGCCCTCGCGCCTTACTGGCATACCCGCCCGCGTGATTATGCTTATCGGAAAATGGTTCCCCACCGGCGCTCATAAAGTCGGCGCGGCTTACGGCTGCCTGGTTCCCCGCCTGGTAACCGGTCAGTTTGATCCTGAATATAATATCGCCGTCTGGCCCTCTACCGGCAATTACTGCCGCGGCGGAGCCTTCGATTCCGCGCTTCTGGACTGCGCCTCTATGGCCATTCTGCCTGAAGGCATGAGTTCCGAACGGTTCGACTGGCTGAGACAGATCGGCGCTGAAATCATTCCTACTCCCGGCTCGGAATCCAATGTCAAGGAAATCTACGACGCATGCGACGAAATCCGCCGTACCAGGCCCGAGTGCGTTATTTTCAACCAGTTTGATGAGTTCGGCAACGCCTGCTGGCATTATCATGTTACCGGCCCTGCTATTGCCGATGTCTGGGATTCCATCAAACAACCCCGTAACTCCTGTGCCGCTTTTGTTTCCGCTACCGGTTCGGCCGGCACTATCGCTGCCGGTGATTTTCTGCGTACCCGCTTTCCCCATATCCGCGTCGTCGCTGCGGAAGCCCTGCAGTGTCCCACCCTCCTGATGAATGGCTTCGGGGCCCATCGTATCGAGGGTATCGGCGACAAGCATGTGCCCTGGATTCATAATGTTAAAAATACCGATGCGGTTGCCGCTGTTGATGACGCCCTGGTTATGCGCCTGCTGCGGCTGTTTAACGAGCCGTCCGGCCATGCCTGGCTGCGCGACGAAGGTTTCGATGATGCCCTGCTTGAAAAACTCCCTCTGCTCGGTATTTCAAGCATCGCCAATCTGTGCGCGGTCGTAAAAGCGGCCCGCTATTTTGAATGGTCTGCTGCTGATGTCATCTTTACGGTCGCGACTGATTCCGCGGCATTGTATCAATCCCGCTTAGCGGAAATGAACCAGCAGTGCGGCGATTATTCCGCTCTTCAGGCCGGTCTCGATTTTGAAGCATTCCGCTCCCTCTCGCCGGCCTGGTTCAAGGAATTGTCGTACCAGGACCGGCATGCTATCCATAACCTTAAATATTATACCTGGGTCGAACAGCAGCATAAATCCGTTGACGATTTAAATCAGCTCTGGTATGACCCGGATATCTGGCAGACCATGTTCGATCAGCCTGCCCGCTGGGATGAACTGATCACCGAATTTAATCAATTGGCTGCTGTTCCCCAGTAAAGAACCGTGTGCAATGAGTGATATACCCCAGCCAGTTCCTTTCAGACGCCTGCTGTCCTGGATAATCGAAGAATACCGCGCTAACGCTTCTGTCTTCGGTATACCCTCCTGCTCCTTTTTTTCGCACCCTTCTCCCTCGCCGGTAAAAATATTTTCCGAACCGTGCGACTCCCCCATCGGTCCCGCCGCCGGACCGCATACTCAGCTTGCTCAGAATATCGCTGCGGCTTACATGAGCGGCGCCAGATTCTTTGAGCTTAAAACGGTTCAGATTCTCGACAGCCTCTCAATCCCAAAACCTTGTATTGACCCCGAAGACGAATGTTATAATACCGAATGGTCTACCGAACTGTCCGTGCCCCGGGCTCGTGATGAATATATCAAGGCCTGGTGCCTCGTTCATTTGCTGCATTATCTGCTGTATCCGTCCGCTCCGCATCCTGCCCGCGTTATGTTCACTATGAGTGTGGGATACGACCTGGCTGGTATTCAATCCGCCAAGATCACCGAGTTTATCGAAAACCTGCGGGATGCCCGGCACACCGCCTGCTTTACCGAATGCCTGGATTGTCTGCGTGACGAACATGCCCACGGTTCTCTGCGTTCTCTCCTGCCGGATATTACGACCGAGACTCTTATACACTCGATCTCTCCCTGCGTTTCTTCTTCGATTACTCTCTCAACCATGCACGGCTGTCCTCCGCGTGAAATTGAAGCTATCTGCCGCTACCTGCTGGACGAGAAAAAACTCTCGGTCTCTGTTAAACTCAATCCTACCCTTCTAGGCTTTGACCGGGTCAGAACTATTCTCGACACCTGCGGATTTTCAGATTGTATTCTGTCGCGTGATTCGTTTGACCATGATCTGCAGTATGACGACGCGTTAGCAATGCTCCGGCGCCTGCATGATCATGCTGCCCGCTCCGGCCCTTTTTTCGGTGTTAAACTATCTAATACGCTCGGTGTGCAGAACAACCGCGCTGTGCTGCCCGGCAATGAAATGTACCTTTCGGGCCGGGCTTTATTCCCGCTCACCGTTGCCCTGTGCGCGCGGATCGCGGACGATTTCAACGGCAGCCTGCCAATGTCCTTTTCCGGGGGGGCTACTGCTGAAAATTGCCTGGACATCCTGCGCGCCGGGATTAAACCGGTAACTCTGGCCACCGACCTGCTGAAACCGGGCGGCTATGCCCGCCTGCGCCAGATTGCCGAACGGGTCTTTCCCGCCTTAAACGAACTACCTTCATCCACTGCCGTTGATGCTGGCGCTATCAGCCGGATAGCTCAGGCTGCCCTTTCTGACAATGCATATCAGAAAGCCGCGCACCCCCATGGCGTCAGACCCGTAGGACACCCGTTACCCTTGTTCGATTGCTTTGTCGCTCCCTGCCGCTCCGCCTGTCCCATCAATCAGGATATACCTGAATACATCCGTCTGGTCGAACTGCAGCGCTATCCGGAAGCATTGGAATGTATCCTGTCTCGCAATCCCCTGCCCCATATTACCGGTTATATCTGTGACCATCAGTGCCTGCAAGGCTGCACCCGGATAGACTATGACGACCCGGTCTGTATCCGCGATTTGAAACTCGTCGCGGCTGAATCGGGCTGGGAATCGGTCAGACGTTCTCTGTCCAAACCTTCGGCCCGTAATGATGTTGCCATCGCTGTCATTGGCGCCGGACCAGCCGGTCTTTCGGCAGCCTGGTTCCTGGCCCGGGCTGGGTGCACAGTGGCGGTCTTCGATAAAGAATCCTCTGCCGGAGGAACGGTCCGCAATGTTATTCCTGCTTTCCGCCTCCCGGCTGAAGCAATCGACAAGGACATCAGTCTGATTGCCGACCAGGGTGTTAGTTTTCATTTCGACCAGACCACACCTTTCTCTCTTTCTGACTTTTTCAACAAGGGATTTTCATATATTTGTATCGCTATCGGTGCCGGAAATTCTCAGCCATTGAAGCTCGAAGGAGATAATCCTCACGTCTATACTGCCATCGATTTTCTGTGGCATTGCAAGGGCAATGACAAAGGGATTACTCTCGGCTGCCATGTGGCGGTCATAGGTGGCGGCAACTCCGCCATGGACGGCGCCCGTGCCGCTCTCCGTGTGCCTGGCGTAGAAACGGTTTATATTCTTTATCGCCGCACTCGTGAATTCATGCCCGCCGATAAAGAAGAGTTTGATAACGCGATCAAAGACGGTGTCGTATTCCGTGAGCTGCTGAATCCCGTAACGTTTTCACGTGACGGTGTTCTGCATTGCCAGGTTATGTCACTCGGTCCTCCCGA
The DNA here is from genome assembly GCA_964499565.1 of uncultured bacterium. GTDB lineage: Bacteria > Auribacterota > UBA3054 > UBA3054 > CAZCLS01 > CAZCLS01. The sequence continues at coordinate 41 of CAZCLS010000229.1, read as the reverse complement.
CCATAGCGGCCGTCCCCGTCCGCTGCCTGTGGAAAATCTCT
>CAZCLS010000228.1:0-6688 GCA_964499565.1 uncultured bacterium | reverse complement strand
GGGATCTACGCATCCCGGGGCCTGCCTGCTTCCAGCCGCACAAGCGTCTACAGCACACTCCCCGGCCCCGGTTTCATAGAAACCAGGGGCTACTCAGGTGTGCATGTTCATGAGCATTTTCACCAGGGTCGAAAACAACTTCCCGCCTATCAGTATCGAGCCCGCATTTCCACGGGCTTGCTCGTTCCTCGCTCTCCCGCAGCCACATACGTCTGCAGTGTTTTTGCAGCGTCTGTAGCCGGACTCGTTGAGTCCGGTCCGAGTCTATCCGTCGAAAGCCGACAGAACGACCCTGGCTACAGTGTTTCCTGCGGCATGGTATGTGCCATGTGTGAGTGTCGGATTAGTGACAGTCCGGAGGAGCTGCCTTACTTCCTTGCCCTGTTTCATTTTAAGGCCTGTTTTATTATAATAGTACCCTTGTTTATAAAAAGGACGACAGGGCTGATAACGTATAATGCAGGAATAAACCAATGACTGAATCAAAACCCGTACGCTATAAAAAAATTACTCCTGAAGATTTATGGGATAAAAAAATCTTTCAGGCTAAATCCGTGCACGGCTTCACATCGATGAATGATGACCGGTATTACACGGTCCTGGAAGACAAAAAACGAATTGTCATGTATCGCTATGCCACCGGCAGCAAAGTCCGGACGGTATTTGATGTCTCAGCCATCGGTGATGAGAAGATTGACACTATTCATACGTATCAGTTCAGCAAAGACGAGAGCAAACTCCTTATCGCGGTTAACTTTAAAAAGCTGTACCGGCATACATTTTTCGCATCGTATTATGTCTGGGATTGCGCAGCGAAAACATGCCTTCCGCTTTCAGATAAGAAGCACCAGCGACTGGCGGTCTTTTCGCCTGACGCGTCTCGCGTGGCGTTTGTCTGGAACAATAATATCTTTATCAAAGACCTTTCGAATGGAAATGAAGAACAAATCACCCGCGACGGCAGAAAAAACCGCATCATTAACGGCGCTCCCGACTGGGTGTATGAAGAAGAATACGGTTTGCTGACCGGCCTGGCCTGGTCGCCTGACAATCAATATCTCGCTTTCTACCGCTTTGATGAAACGCATGTCAGGGAATTTGACATGAGCATGTATCCAGGCGGGTATCCGGAAATCTACCGGTATAAATATCCACGGGCGGGGGAGAAGAACGCTACAGTAACCATTCATCTCTATCAGGTTAAAAGTGGAAAAACCAGCAAATTGAAAACAACGGTTTCTGAAGACCATTATATACCGAGAATAAAATGGACACCGGACGGGAAGGGAATATGTGTTATTCGTCAGAACCGGCTCCAGAATAAAACCGAGTATCTGTTGTTCAATCCTGGTGACGGCGAGAGCCGCTGTATTCTGACTGAAACCGATGAGCGTTACCTTGAGCTTGATAACAGCCTGACATTCCTGAAAAACAGCCGGCAGTTCATTGTCAGGTCTGAACGGAACGGTTGGTGGCACCTGTATCTGTATGCTATGGATGGCACGTTAGTCCGGCACCTGACGAATGGTGAATGGAATGTCACCAGTTTTAAAGGCTGTGATGAAAAGCGGGGATTGATATATTTCGAATCCACTCAGGCATCTCCGTTTCAGCGCCATCTTTACTGCAGTACCCTGGCTGGAGATACGCCGAGGAAACTGACCCGGGCGCACGGCATGCACAACACGGTATTCAATAAAGGCTTTTCATTTTTTATTGATTATCATTCCAATGCCGGTTCAGTTCCTACGGTAATCCTGTATGACCGGACCGGTAAAAAAGTCCGGGAGTTAGAGGCAAACACTGCATTGAAGACCACATTGAAGCAGTATCGCGTTACGGAAAAAGAGTTCTTTTCATTCACGACGCCTGAGAAGATTGAGCTGCATGGCTGGATGATAAAACCACCGAATTTTTCCGTCCGAAAAAAATATCCGGTGCTGTTCATGATCTATGGCGGACCCGGTTCGCAAACGGTCACTGATGCCTGGCAGTTTGGCTGGGAACGCCTGTTGGCCCAGGCCGGCTATATCTGTGTTTCAGTCGATAACCGCGGTACCGGTATGCGTGGCGCCGATTTTCAGAAGTGTACCTACGGCTGCCTGGGCCAACTTGAAACCGAAGACCAGATCAGCGCTGCCCGCTATCTCGCGTCGCTGCTGTTTATAGATCAAAAACGAATCGGCGTCTTCGGCTGGAGTTATGGCGGGTTTATGGCCTGTAATTGTATTCTCCACGGAGCTGATGTTTTTGCTAGCGCAGTCGCAGTTGCTTCGGTTACCAGCTATCGCTATTATGATACAGTCTATACCGAGCGCTATATGAACCTGCCCCAAAACAACCCGGAAGGGTATGATTCCCATTGTCCCCTGGCTCATGCCGACAAACTCAAAGGTACATTTCTTTTAGTGCACGGCACTGCTGATGACAATGTTCATTTTCAGAATTCAATCGAACTGGTTGAAAAGCTGGTTCAGGCAAAGAAACAGTTCGAAATGCATTTCCTGCCCAACAAAGATCATGGCATCAGCGGCGGCAATACCACTCTGCATCTTTTCACCCGCATGCACACCTTTGTTCTTGAAAATCTGTAAATAAAATGTATGACGGCCGGATGAACAATGCCATCCGGCCGCCATAGTGTGGGCAATGCAGCTTGAAGCTATGGTTTGATCCTGCGGATCAGCAGACCAACCAGTAGTACTATTCCTCCCAGGATTCCCGGTTCAGGAATCAGGATAAATCCATAACCGTAATATGGACCGGAAGCTATATAATCGCACCCGGCAATGGTCATGAACTGCGGATCGGCATTATTAACATTATTTTCCACCGTGAAACTGTTTGTATCGCGCAGACTTGCGAAATCAGGGCAGTTCCACCATACGCAGTTGTTGAAAGTTTGCGTCGCCGCGTATACCGCCTGGATCGTCGCCGCGTGGAATTCAGCGTTGGCGATGACGCATTTTTCAAATACGGTCGGACTGGTCTGAATATATACGCCGGCGCCGGGCAAGTCACCCGTATCATCTACGGCTTTCTGATTTACAAACGTGCAGTTGATGAATGTGGATTGATGCGCAAATGGATCAGGGCTGGCACCGTTCCAGTACCGTTCCTTGATGCCGGCCGAACCGCCGTCCACCAGGACATTACTGATCGTGTTGTTCCATACTCCAGGCGTATAATGAACTTGAATACCCGAGCCTTCTTCGTCTGCCGGCGGCAGAACGATCCACAAGTCATGGATGAACGAGTTTGACACAGCGGTGAGTTCCAGCCCGCAGCCATAGCCACCCGAAGGGACCGGCTCGAGTTTCATATTGCCGAACTCATTGTGATCGCCGTACAGGCGAATAGTGCGGAAATATACATTGGAGTTCTGACGCACTATTGTTTCGGTCACGCCCGATCCCAGGATTTTCAGATTGCTCATGTACTGCCCGTTGGTCTTGATACCGAGATACAGGCGGGTATCGGTCGCCGAGGTGGTTTGATTTTCATACACGCCCGGCAGCAGAATGATTGTGTAGCCGTTGCTGGCAACTTCCTGTGCGTGCATGATCGTGGCGAACGGTTGTGATTCGGTGCCGGGATTCGAATCATTCCCGGTGGGAGAGACATAATACGTTGCAGCCTGTGTGGCGGCAAGGACAAAGCCATAGCCCTCGTAAGCACCCGAAGCGATATAATCACATCCTGATACCGTGATGAACTGCGGATCGGCGTTATTTACGTTGTTTTCCACCGTAAAACTGTTGGCGTCGCGCAGACTGGCGAAATCAGGACAGTTCCACCATACACAGTTATTGAAAGTCTGCGTCGCCGCGTATACGGCCTTGATCGTCGCCGCGTGGAACTCAGCATTCGCAATGACACATTTGTCAAATACGGTCGGACTGGTCTGAATATATATCCCGGCCCCGGGCTCGTCACCCGTGTCATTTAGGGCCTTCTGATTTACAAACGTGCAGTTGATGAATGTGGATTGATGCGCATACGGCTCGGTGCTGGCGCCGTCCCAGTAGCGTTCTTTGATGCCGGCTGAACCGCCGTCCACCAGGACATTACTGATCGTGTTGTTCCATACCCCGGGATTGTAGTTAAACTGAATACCCGATCCGTCCTCATCGGTCGGCGGCAGAACGATCCACAAATCATGGATGAACGAGTTCGATACAGTCGAGAGTTCCAGCCCGCAGCCATAACCGCCCGAGGGGACCGGCTCAAGTTTCATATTGCCGAATTCATTGTAGTCGCCGTACAGGCGAATAGTACGGAAGTATACATTAGAGTTCTGACGCACTATTGTTTCGGTCACACCCGACCCCAGGATTTTCAGATTGCTCATGAACTGCCCGTTGGTCTTGATACCGAGATACAAGCGGGTATCGGTCGCCGAGGTGGTTTGATTTTCATACACTCCCGGCAGCAGCTTGATCGTGTCACCATTGCCGGCAACTTCCTGAGCGTGCATGATAGTGGCGAACGGTTGTGATTCGGTGCCCGGATTCGCGTCATTGCCAGTGGGGGAAATGTAATAGGTATCTGCATTTACCATGCAGTTCATGGCAAATGGCAGTACTATGATCAGAGATAGTATTTTTTTCATGGCTGAACCTCCAGCATGTGGTTTGAACAAATCAGTAGCAGGGCGGGAGAAACTCTCCCGCCCTGTGGTTTGTTACGTTATGAAAAGATTATCCGCGTAATTTACGCGCCAACATCATCAGTCCCAGCACTAGCAAACCTGCCAATCCGGGTTCCGGCGTGTCACGCACATAAATCGTGGTAGCCGGAATATTGGACGCTTTAACATCGAAGCCGGTCGTGATAAACATGTCATTCGAGGCATTCGGAATGTACGTAAAAGTCAAATCGGCTGAGCCGTCCTTGTTGATGTACGCTTCTGTATCGGCCGTGAAGGCCGCGCTGCCGCTGGTACGGGTTACGCTCAGATCATAAACATTACCTCCGCTGACATGCAGCCGAACGGTTCTTGTTTCGATCGGCTGTGACGCTTCGCTGAAGTAGTCGTACGGTGCTAAGGCGGTACCGCTGCCGATGGTGAAGTTTACGTTACTGACCGATAGGGCGGCCTGCAGCAGCTGCATGCCTTGATCTAACGGGCTGTAATCAGACCAGCCATTGGTATTGTGGGCTTTTACCCAGTAATAGTAAGGTGTTTCCACTGTTACACTGGTGTCGTCATACGATGTAACCGCAACCGGTCCGCCAACGGCAGAGGGATTCGGGTCGACCGGATTCTGACTGCGATACAGCTGGTAGGAGTCCGCGCTGATCGATGCTGACCAATTGACCGCGATTTTGTCGGTCAAGTCATCCGAAGCGTCCACGCCGGGAACTTCCGGTATTGAATCCGGCGGCCGGATGTATGCCAGGAGACCGCCGCGGGTGGTAACCACCAGGTTGCCATCCTTGGTAAGGGCAGGGCAGGTATCAGACGGCCAGTCACCCCATTGCAATTCGTCCGCCGTAAACGGATCCATATCGTTTGGCCCGGGAAGCGGTATTGTCCACATGACTGAACCGTTTATCCCGTTATCCTTGACACCGAACGCTTTGATGACAAACGGATCAGCATTTTTATCACCGCAGACGCCCATGATCATGTTTCCACTGCCGGTAACCAGCGGCGCTTCGCCATGACCGAGGTTAGTAACAGCTATACGCCATTTTACCGCTCCGGTCAAAGTGCTCACCGCGAGCAATCCATCGGTAGCGCCGCGTGAATGCGGAACATAGATGGTCGATTCATCAATGCTCATAGCCGGAGATGCCTGGCCGTAAATTTCCCAGGTTGCCCAAGTGGCCGCATCACCCAGCGGGGCTGATTTCCAGGTTTGAACACCTGAGCCCGGATCGATTTTAACGATTCTGAAAACGTTGCCGTCGCCAGTATCTCTAACAAGTGAATATGCATTACCGCTGCTGTCAAACAGAGGATTCTGATTAGGATAGGGATTCAGATAGGCGGTAATTACCCAATTGGTGTCACCCGAGGCATTAACAATGCCGATAATGTGATGGGGGGATTCGCCACGCGTAACCACCCAGGCGCCGTCGGCGCTGATGGCAGGCTCGTTGCCGCCCCAATACCACGGGCGCAGGCCCTGGTCGTACAACCGCCAGACATCCATGCCGGTTACCGCGTCAATCCGGCGCACACTGGACATGCCTAACGATGAACCGGAACAGAAGTACAGGTCGCCATCGTAGACTTTAATGGCCGAGGTGCAATAATCGATGTCAAGGGTGCGTGTCCACAAGATTGTACCGGTTTTCTTGTCGATGCAATATACATGCGTGTCGTAGGCGCTGCCGTATTCGCCGACAAACACCTTGTCGCCGATAACCGCCGCGCCGCCATACACAGGATTAGGCAAATCGACCCGGTACTTGATCGAACCGTCGCTAAGGTTGATGGCGAACAGGTCAGTGCTGTCTTCGGCCGTATCGTCCGGCCAGCAACCGAGATAGATAGTATCGCCGTCAATCACCGGGCTGCGCAGATTATAGCCTTTGAAGCCATTCGACCAGACCAATTCCGCGCTGCTCAGTTCATTGGGTCCGTTATTGAAGCCGCGGTTCAGCGGATCGGCCGAATACATCGGCCAGCCGACCGGTTCAGCTGTTTTCAATTTACCCCTGGCGACAGTGCTGAACG
>CAZCLS010000227.1:0-6692 GCA_964499565.1 uncultured bacterium | reverse complement strand
ACAGACTTTTTCACATCGGAATCGAGACCATCGACAAAATATTCTTTAGGGATACCAACCCGCAGACCTGAGATATCACCGCTGAGACCGGCTGAATAATCGGGCACGGGCATATCGGCCGAGGTAGAATCGTGTTGATCGTAGCCTGCGAAGAAGGGCAGCAGGAGCGCGGCGTCTTCGACCGAGAGAGTCAGAGAGCCGATCTGGTCCAGGGAAGAAGCGTAAGCGACCAGGCCGTAGCGGGAGACGCGGCCATAGGTGGGTTTGAGACCGGTAACGCCGCACAAAGCGGCGGGCTGGCGGATAGAGCCACCGGTATCGGACCCGAGAGCGACAGGCACTTGGCGGGCGGCGACACTGGCAGCGGAGCCGCCGCTGGAACCGCCCGGGATGCGGCTGGTATCCCAGGGATTGCGGGTAGGCCTGAACGCGGAATTTTCGGTTGACGAGCCCATGGCGAATTCATCCATATTCAAGCGGCCGACAAAGACAGCGCCGGCATTACGCAGGCGTTGGATGACGGTTGCGTCATAGGGAGGGATATAGCCATTCAGGATACGGGACGCGCAGGAGCATGGCACATTTTTTTCACAGATAAGGTCTTTCACGGCAATCGGAAGGCCGGCCAAGGGGCCGACGGATTCACCGGCAACGCGGCGGGCATCGAGGTTGTCTGCTCGGGCGAGGGCCTGATCGCGCTGAAGTAAAATAAATGCGGACAGATCAGATTCGCAGGCGGCGATACGATCGTATGAAAGAGAAACCGCATCCCGGGCTGAAAGGTCACCGGACTGCAGCAGAGAGAGCCAGTCTGAGAGCGTTTCAAGCGGAGCAGACATCATTCAATTACCGGCGGGACAAGGAAAAAGCCGTCAGACGTTTCCGGAGCGGATTGGAGGGCCTGCGCATTAGAGAGAGAGGGCTGAACAGCATCCGTCTGGAAGACATTGCGGAGCGGCAGGACATGGGGAGTCGGCTCGATGTCTGATGTATCGAGTTCATTCAATGTATCGGCATACGCTAAAATCTCCTGCAGAGAAGGAACCAGAGCATCGAGTTCATCGTCACTAAGGTCGAGCCTGCTCAAGCGGGAGACATAGGCAACATCATCACGGGAAATCATACAGCGGAAGCGTCCGGGTTAATGAAAGAGAACAGATTATGGCAGATAAAGAATCTGGCCGATCTTAAGAGCGTTTGAATTTTTCAGAATCTGGCGATTATACTGATAAATATCGCGCCATTTATCGGGAGTACCGTACACTTTCTGAGAGATACCGGAGAGGGTATCACCGGGGCGGACTTTATAGACGCGTGGTTTACGCGGTTGTTCGGGAGACCGGGATTGATAAGATACGCGTTCGACGGTGGTACGCGGTTGAACATACACGGGAGCCGTAGAAGCCCGTGAAGCAGGGGCGGATGAGCCGGGCAGAACAGAAGATTCGCCGACAGGGACCCAACCGGAGCCCGTAGTAGTGACAGTATTCGGCTGCGAGGGTGTCGTGGTTGTTATCGGTGCAGACGGAGGAGAATAGGAAGCCACCGGCTGCCGTGTCTGAAGCTGGCTGGCATACTGGTCGGCCGCGCGTTTTTGCTGATCGCGTTCATCCATAAGGTCACGAACACGGGCTTCAAGCTCGCGATTACGCTGATCAACAGAGGCATAGCCCTGGCTTTGGTCACGATAGCTTTTAAGGGTAGCTTCGAGTTGCTGAAGTTGTTGTTCTTTAGCGGCCAGTTCTTTAATCAGCTGTTGGTCGCGATCGGACTTGGCGGCGATCTGGTCCTGAGAGGAAACCTGTTTACGGGTAAGATCAGACAGTTGAGAATCCTTCTGATCGATCAATTTTTTCTGATAATTAATCGTGGCCTGCATTTCTTTAATTTCGTCCGAAAGGTCTTTGAAATCATCCGAGAGAACCGGTTTGGTGGTTTGAGCCAGGCTGCGGGAGGTTTCCAAATCAGTTTCAAGTTGGCGGACGCGGTCCTGGGCTTTAGCGTTTTTATCACTGAGCTGATTAAATTCGGTTGTAAGGGAAGCGATTTGCAGGCGCAATTTACGATTTTCCTCTTCGGCTTTGGCGCCGGTAGAGGGGGAGCTGGTATCAGCGATAACGGCATCGGTGCGCGCTTTCAATTCGGTCAGGGCTTGTTCGGCCTGGAATTTCTGGGCCTGGGTATCAGCTAATTCTTTATCCAGGGTAGCTAAGCGCTGCTGGAGATTTTCGTAGGCCTGTTTCGTAACGCCGGGGGAGGAAGAGGTATCGATTGCGGTGGTGACAGCGACGGAACTTTCCATTACTTTAAGGCGGTCAGTCAGGGATTGGTTTGCATCTTCGAGTTCTTTGACGCGGGCCATAAGGGCGACAGATTTATCAGACGCGCGGTCAATTTTCTTAGCTGCGGCGAGTTCCTGGCGGGCGCGCACGAGTTGTTCTTCAATGGTGGAATTTTTGGTTTGAGCCTGTTTGAGGCGCACCTGGAGTTGATCGGCTTCGGTAGTAATAGCGACAAGCTTTTCGGTTAATTCCTTATTTGAGCCGCGGAACTGGGGAGATTTAAGTAAATCTGCAAGATCATCGCGCGACTGGGAACCGGTGACACGTTTCTGCAGAGCGTCACGTTCAATCGTAAGAGACTCCACCGAATCCTGCAGTTCGCGGTTAGAAATTTTAGCCTGTTTAACTTCATCTTTAAGAGTGGCGATATCAGAGTCATAACGAGTGCTGAGGGATTGTTCTTTCTGAGCATAGATTTTTTCGAGCTGACTTTTTTCATCAGCGATGCGGGCATCAAGCATAGTTTTCATTTTAGGGCTTATATCAGCTAAGTCGCCCTGACCTTTCTTCAGATTATCGGCAGCGAGCCGGGCCTCATCGCGCCAGCGGGAAGCCAGCTCTTTCATATGGGTATTTTTGGTTTTGTCAATATACTGCTGATACCAATCGGCAGCCTGTTCGCGGTCTTCGAGCTGATCATCATAGATATTAGCGATAGCCATATAGGGCTTATCGTAAGCGGGGTCGATATCGATCGCTTTTTTATACAGGCGCAGGGCGTCCTGATAATTGCCGTTTGCCTTCAGTTCCTCGGCTTTATTGAATTCGCCCGCGGCCGGAGATTCGGGTTTGCCGCAACCGCTGATAAGTACCAGAACGGCAAAGGACAACAGACACAGAGATTTGCACATAAGGAGCCTCATACAGCTTTAGTTATTTTGCACCGGCATTATCCTGGAGCCACAATTTGACTCGGTCGGTAAAGGGGGTATTCGGTGCCAATTCAAGGTATAACGTATAATGTTCAATAGCTTCCGGCTTTTTATTCAGGCGGTCGTAGACAGCGCCGAGAGCCAGATGACTTTTAGCGAATTCGGGATTTTTTTCAAGGGCCTGGTTGAAGTACGTGATCGCCTCGGTAAAATTGGTTTCCATCACATAAATGAGACCGAGGTTATAATAGGCATTAGGATAGGCGGGATTGATCGTAATAGCTTTTTGAAAATAGGCAGTCGCATCGGCCAGTTTTTTCTGACGCAGCATTTCGGCGCCCTTTTCAATCACGGCATTATAGGTTTGGGGTTCACGAGCGGCCTTTTTAAACTCTTCCTGGCGGCGCTCCTCTTCCAGCCGGTGCTGTTCGGCAATTTCTTCCTTTTTACGGCGCTCCTCTTCTTCAATTTTCCGGCGGGCATAACGTTCCTGGGCGTTGTAGGTATCTTTCAGGGACTTGATATGAACGACAGTAGCCTGATATTCGACATTGTTATCCTTACAGAACGGCAGGTAGCGTTCGTAATATTTCATCGCCAGGTTCAGATCATTGAGACTGGACTCATAAATCCTGGCCAGTTCTTTATTCAGATAGCCGCGTTTCGAATCATAATCCAGGGCTTTTTTATATTGGCTGACAGCAGCGCCGGGGGTACCATGTTCCAGGGAGAGTTTCGCGAGTTTTTCGTACCGATCGGCGTGATTGTCGGCAATCGTTTCAACCGGATTAAATGACTTTTCAACGGCATTCGTGGGAGAGACGGCACGTACAACGGACTGGGTAGCTTCGGCGGTATAGAAGGGATTAGTAACAATACTGTTTTTAAGCTGGGAATCGAAGGCTGCCTTCTGGACTTTAGCGGCTTCGGGATCTAGTTTTTTCAAAAGGTCATAAAACTGTCTGGTTTTGTGCAGGTTGTTAAACCGGTCGCGGTAAATCAGGGCTAAGCGCTGGACCACCGCGGCATTTTTATCATTCAGTTTAAAGGCCTGTTCATACGCTTTGACGGCATTATTCCATTGTTCGCCATGTTCATAGCTTAGACCGATAGCGGCGTAGAGTTTATCCGAGCGTTCACCGGTAGAGGCGGCATGTTCGTAATTGCGGGCAGCCTGGCTGAATTCGCGATTATGATAGAAAGCGTTACCGAGATTGCGGTAGACGGCGGCTTCGTTGGGGGCCTGCATACGGGCGTGAGAGAAGCAGAGGATCGCGTTATTCCAGTCATTCGTCCGGGAGAAGCAGATGCCAAGGCCGATCCAGGCCGCGGCATTGGTTTCGGCGCTGAGGCTGATAGCTTTGGAGAATTCACCCGCGGCGTAGCGATTCCAGCCGAGATTAAGGTAGGTATACCCGAGGCTGGTTCTGATATTCTGGAGATCGGGAAAGCGGTGTTTCAACCGATAATAGATATAAGCGGCACGGCCATAGTCAGCGGATTTGAAGGCAGTATCGGCTTGACGCAGGAGCGTTTCAACGGGGGTAGAATCGCGTGAGCAGGCAGCGGCCGCGAATAGAAAAGCGCTTAACAGCATAACGGATATACAGAAACGAGTCACTCTATAATTCTCCTGTCAGAATGAATGGTCATCATCGGGAAACCGGCCGGCGCTCACATCGGCCGCGAAGGCCTGGACGGCGGCCTGGGCATCGGCGCGGAACGCGGCATACGGTTTCACAAATTTTTTAGGATGCGGATCCCATCCGAGCAGGTCGTGAATAACCAGAATCTGGCCATCACAATCGGGCCCGGCACCGATCCCGATCGTAGGAATAGCAAGGAGCCCGGTAATGGACGCAGCCAAGCTGCGCGGGATACATTCGAGGACGATGCCGAACACGCCGGCTTCCTGGAGGGCGAGGGCTTCGGCTTTAATTTTTTCGGCGGACTCGGCGGTTTTGCCCTGGACAATATACCCGCCGAATTGGAGGATAGACTGAGGAGTAAGGCCGACATGACCGAGCACGGGGATATGGGCGGCGATCATTTTGCGGACAGCAGGAATGATTTGGGAACCACCTTCAACTTTAACAGCGGCGGCGCCGGCATCCTTGATAAAGCGGCCAGCATTACGGACCGCCTCGAGCGGATCGATTTCATACGACAAAAAGGGCATATCAGCGATAACGGGAATATCACGCGCGCCGCGGACGGTCATGCGGGTATGATAGAGCATTTCCTCCATCGTCACCGGCAGGGTAGAGGAATGGCCGGCGATGACATTAGCGACCGAATCACCGACGAGGATAAAATCGAGCGGGCATTCAGAGAGCCAATCGGCGGTATGAAAATCATACGCGGTCAGAGCGATGATTTTCCGTTGTTCAGCTTTCTTTTTTTGCAATACGTTGAGAGACCGCATGAATTACTACGCTGTCACGGTTATCTACAATGGCATGGGCGGCACCACCGCCCTGTGGCGGATACTCTTGCGGGGAGCACAGCGCTGTAACAAGCACGAGCGATACACTCCACGGCCCCAGTGAGTATATACCATTCAGGTTTACAAGCTTAATTGTACCAAAAAGTGTTATTTTTTAAAAGATTAGGCAAGTTTGGGCGCTTTTTTGTATAATAATGCTTTGTATACGCCGACACAAGAAAATGGAGAACCATGAATAAGCGGTGTTAATAGCATGAGAAGAACCCAACCACAAGGAGCCGGAATGAACCACACACTTTTATCACGCATTTTCCCGGGCATGATACTATTTTTAATGCTACCGGCGTTGCCGGCTGCGGCGGAAGAGCTGCTGTCGCGTGACACGCTGATCGCGGTCGGGGCGGGACTTACGACGAAAGAATTTCCAAACGCGGACGCGGTAGTAGTAGATGATTACACGCGTACGAAGTACCAGGCCGACGGGACGTATGAATCATGGAACGACACGTGTGTCAAGGCGCTGACGGAAAAGGGCAAGCGCGAGAACCGGACGATATCGGTATCGTATGACGTATCATACGGAACGGCGGAAGTGGTCAAGGTAGAGATACTCAAGCCGGACGGCACTGTTGTGCCGGTGAATGTAGCCGAGCAGAGCAGGACAATGGTAGACCGGTCGCAGATGAGCGCCAACATATACGATCCGAATAGCAAGATACTGAGTGTAAGCATAGCTGATTTAGAAATCGGGGACATGTGCCGGTATATAATCCGGCAGATAAACACGAAGGCGCGGATGCCGGACACCTTCAGTGATTATTCAGTTCTGGAATACACGGCGCCGATCAAGCACGCGGTTGTGGAAGTGTATGGGCCTCAATCACTGCCTTTGGCGCACACCGAGTTGAAAGCGGAAGTAGAAGGAACGGTACAGTACCGGCAGGACGAAGAAAACGGGCTGAATCATTATTACTGGGAAGTCCATGACGTGCCGCGGATGTATGCCGAACCGAACATGCCGGCGCTGCACAC
>CAZCLS010000226.1:0-6693 GCA_964499565.1 uncultured bacterium | reverse complement strand
CGCGGCAAGAAACAATTCAAGGCGCACCTGATAGGGTTTCGCGGCATAGGCAGTAAAGAGGGCGATCCATTCACGGATGAAGCATTGGTTCGCGCGCAGGGAAAAGGGATATGTCCCTCGGTGATTTTGCGGTTGGAGGACGGGCGCAAGCGCTGTTTTTCACGCGGATCGTTCAGTGATGAGGACCAGGAGTATATCCTGAACCTGTATGAAAAGGAAATGGCACGCATCCACGAGACGTTAGAACCGCCGCCGGAAAAACATCGTGAAGAGATTAAGGCCCGCTGGCCGGTCTGTAAACTCAACACGCCCGGCACCTACAGTGAGGAGAGCGAGCGCTTTGTTATATCGTCCGGATCTGAAGAGCTTAACGACGGTGTTCCGGGCGCGTGGATCAATCCCCGGCGTGAAGCTGACGCGGCACAGTATCGAACGAACACATTCCGGATATTCGAAGACTACTGGGCCTACAATGAATACAGCGGCCACCTGATGCCCTTCTGGGAAAACCCCGTCCGTTACAAATATCATGTGGTCTACGGCAGCACCCTGGCCAACGGGATAGAAGAGTTCGGGCGTGGAAACGGAGGGGGCTACGGCGGGTGCGGGACAGCCTGCTGGGAAGGACTGTACCACGAATGGGGTCATGGGTTCGGGAGTGACCCGATGGTACTGCTGGGTGGCGGTGAAACGCGCTGCGATTCGCTGCAAACCATGGCCGATCCAACCTTGGTACGCAAAGTATCGTTCCAGATCCAGCGCCCGTATAAGAATCTGTTCTGGGGGCAGTACCCCGGCGGCTTCGGGTATACCATGCTGGGCGATGATCTCAACTGGGGTTACGGCGCTCCGGCAAGTTTTCCGTGCCTGATGTCGGAAGTCGAGAACACCCCGATGCACGTTATGGCCCGGCTGGGCCAGGAACGCGGCATCTGGGAAAATGGCATCAAGGGAGTGGGCGATTTCATGGGCCAGATCGGAGCGCGCATGGCTGAATATGATTACGAGCTGGAAGGCATGTTGCGCGAAGCATACCCGTATCCCAACCGTGCCTGCCTGGTTGCAGTCAACCGGGCCGAAGGCATCTACCGAAGCACGCGGGAAGAAGCGCCGGAACCGTTCGGGATCAACGTGGTACGATTGAAAACCGAGCCTGGCGCAAAAGAAATCACGGTTGATTTTCGCGGGTTGTATGATCCTGACACCTATAGTGACTGGCGCGCGTGCATAGTGGCGGTTGGGGCCGATGGCCGCCCGCGCTACAGCCCGCTCTGGAACAAAGGGGAGATGAGTATAGAGACGCGGGAAGGTGACAAACGGTACTGGCTTACCGTGACTGCCACGCCGTACGCGCTGGCTTCCGGCCAGGAGGGAGCCGGGGGAAGGATCAATCATATCTACCAGGGGGGATTCACCTACAAGTATCCTTATGAAGTGAAGCTGAGCGGGTGCCGGCCGGCAAGCCCGCATGCTCCTATTGGTGATAATGAAAACATGGAATTAGTCGGCCCGGCGCTGATTGCGCGAGCTGATGCTAATATGGCGAATTGCGGTTCAGGCGACTGGCCCCATCCGTCCGACACACCGGAATACGCGGAGATGAAACAAACGCTGGAACGGCTTGTCAAGCGGGCGCCGGTAATGCTTGAACTATTTATGCAGGACGGTCTTTTTACCGATTCGAGCTACTCGCCCGTAGTAGGAAGAAAGAACTCCGATTTAAGCTCCAGAGCTTCGGCCATATTCCTGGAATGGCGCGCTACGTGGCTTTTGGAAAACGCGCAAGGGTCTCGCCATCGCAATGGCGGGGGCTGGGTTGCCAAATCAGCCAGCGTAGCGCCTACCGCATATGTGGGACCTGAGTGCATGGTGCTCGATGGCGCGCACGTATTGGACAATGCTATTATCGAAGATTATGCGATAGTGAGCGGTCCTGACGTGCTCATCAAAGACCATGCCCGGGTTTCTGGCAAAGCGGTTGTGTGCGGCAATGTTACACTGAAAGACTACGCGCGCGTATCGCGCAACATTATCACCCGCAGCAGCACAATCGAATGGGGCAAGAACGATGCCGGGTCGCCCGGCTATAGATTTCAGATGAACAGCGGTATGCCGGTAACGCGCGTCGGTCCGGAGGAGCGGGTCAAGGTATTTCCGGATGCCGGATTCATGCTGCAGGCCAATTACGCGTTTGACCGGCCTGAGACGATATTATTGGAAGACTGGTACCAGGAACATTCCATAGGTGCTTTTGCTTTCGGAGCGCACAGCGAGGACCTGGTTTTCTATGACGGCATACTGTATGGCAAACCCGGTTTTGTCAGAGAGGGAGGCATCAGCGCTTTCACGTTTAATGGCACGGATCAATACGCGGAAGTGAACGGCGCCCTGGCGGACCTGGGCGCTATTACCATTGATGTGCGGCTCAAACCTGAAATTGGTCAAAAACAAACAGTATTCGATTTCGGGTCTTCTCCGGACAATCGTTTTATGCTGACCATTGATGCCGGGGGCACGCCCGCGGTGGTGGTCGAACGCGACGGCGAGACCGAAACCATTACCGCTGACACAGCGCTGCGGCCGGATCAATGGTCATCCTGCCGGGTGGAAATCGACGGCACGAACATTCGTCTCTGGATCAATGACAAGAAGGTATGTGAGAAGCCCTCAGATTTCCGGGCGGCGGACGTGTTTCCCGCGGGAGTGGAGAAACGGAATTTCATTGCCGCCACGCGCGAACAAAACAATTTCTTCAAGGGCAGCATCGATCATCTGCGGGTCTACTTCACCGTGTATGACGATTTTTCTGAGGCGCCTGAGCCGCCGATGGTTTCCTCGCGGCGGATAGACCCGGATTTTCTGCAGCGCTTCAATCAGCGCTATGCCGACTATGAAATGCAGGAATCGCGCTACAAGGATACGCTCCAGAAGACCGACATCTATCGTTTTTATGACGAGTGGAAGAAGACCGTTGATAAGCGTATCGAAGAACTGAGCACAAGCGCGGAAGTGCGGAAGATGGAAGAGAAGCTGGCGGGGATGCAGACAGACTATGAGACGCGCAGAGGAGAACTGTACAGTGCGTTTGAACAGAAGCCGGAGAACATCGAAAAACGGATGCGCTGGGATGAAATCGAAAAGAAGCGTTCAGACCGATTCCAGCAATTACGCGGTGAAAACGCCGGGATAATGGCCCTGCAGGCGGAAGAGGACGAAGCGCGCACACTACGCGAGAGCATTGAGCGGGAAGCGCGGGAGAAGGTCAAGGACGAACTGGCGGCGTTGCAGGAGACGCGGCAAGAGCTGGACAAGCGCCGGAACGAGTACCAGCAGCGTAGTAAGAAGAACGAAGCCGAGTGGCAGGAGCTGGAACAGCAGATGCACCAGATCAACATGGCGGAACGCGACCTGGTAATCGGAGCGGCAGGCCGGGCTCCGCGCTACAGCGAGGCCCAGCAAAAGGAGGAACAATCTCGCCGGAAGAAAGACCAGCTTCAGAATCAACTGTGGCAGGACAGCGCCTTACTTGCCTGGGATGCTGAGAAGCAGACGTATGGAACACATAACCAGCGCGAAGCATATGTAACGACAAACACTCTGCCGCTTCTGCTGGAGATAAATAAGACGAAGATCCGTGTCAAAGACCTGCGCACGGAAACGGGAATGAGCCGCAGCCCGGATGAATACCTGGCGTTGACGTCAGTCGCGGCGAAGAATGGGGAATACGGGTGGGTGCTGGAACAGGAGATGAAAAGCAAACTACTGCCGTTAATGCCGGAAAGCAGACAACAATTGCGGGAAGCC
Source organism: uncultured bacterium (assembly GCA_964499565.1). Taxonomy (GTDB): domain Bacteria; phylum Auribacterota; class UBA3054; order UBA3054; family CAZCLS01; genus CAZCLS01. The sequence goes on along the minus strand of CAZCLS010000226.1, from coordinate 2,889 downwards.
GCGCCGTTACAGCAGGCGCCCTGGCATACACGAGTAGACTGGGACGGACGGACCAGGTGGGAACAATCCGGAGAAGAACTGCAACCTATAATGAAACGCTGGTTTACGCGCATGCGGGCTCCACGTGTTTCCGCTGATCATAGAGGAGAACAACAATGAACCATACAGCCAGAACAATGAACGCACTTTATTGCGGGATAGCCGCGTTAGGGCTTACCGTGGGCCTGGCGCCGAAAAGTTATGCGCGCGATGACAATGCAAAGGAAGCCGTGCCGGCGGAAGAGATCGTATCTCTGAAAGCGGGCAGTTTTGAGATTCCCGGTTCTAAGGGCATTTGTATGATCCGAATAGAAAAGGGACAGTTCATGATGGGGAGCCCGGAGAACGAGGCCGGCCGAGAGGCTGGTGAGATTCAGCACACGGTGACGATCAGCCATCCCTTCTATATGGCGGAAGATGAAATCACGCAGGAACAGTATATCCCGATAAACATCCCTGACTACAAACCGATGTTCACCGGCAAGGCGTCCTGGGGAACGAGCCTGCCGGAGCTGCACAGCAATGGACCGTTTCATACTCCCGGCCCTGGCATCGTTGATTCCTCGCGGCATCCGATGGAAGGAGTAACCTGGGACAAAGCGGTTGAGTTTTGCACTGCACTGACAGAGCGCGAGCGCCAGGCCGGCCGGTTGCCGAAGGGCTACGTCTACCGCCTGCCGACCGAAGCGGAATGGGAATATGCCTGCCGCGCGGGAAGCACCGGGCGGTTCAACGTGGATGGAACATTGGGCAGTTTTGCCGCAGCGGGCGGATTGAAGACTACCGTGCCGGTCAAGGAGGAGCGTAAGCCCAATGCCTGGGGATTATATGACATGCACGGCAATGTCTACGAATGGTGTCTTGACTGGTATGGCAATTATGATGGAAAGCCGGCAACCGATCCGGTTGGTCCGGCTGAAGGAACGAAGAAAGTTGCCCGCGGCGGCTGTTATCTTTCGGGCACGGGAGATAGTGAAAAGCCAGATCCGGCAAAAGAACAACGCTGGCTGCGTTCGGCAGCACGCGGCAGATTCCTGCCTGATTTGCCGTTGCCGATTGTAGGATTACGGGTCGTGCTGGGGCCGGAGATTTGACAGGTCGGACAGAATTGCTATGAGCATAAGAATTATTGAGTGAATTACAAGGAGAAATTATGAAGAAAATAGTGAGTTTGGTGCTTTGTGCTTTGTGTACGACATCTATTTTTGGCGGATATCCAGTGAAGCCGGTACCCTGGAAAAACACTAAGGTGACGGGAGGATTCTGGCAGCCGATTATGGCGACCAATCAGGCGGTGACCATTCAGCATGCGCTGAAGAAGTGCAGTGATTCGGGAACGATTGAAAATTTCAAGATAACGGCGGGAATTACAACAGGCACGTTCAAGGGTGTTTTTTTTGATGACTCCAATCTGTATAAAGTATTTGAAGGAATGGCGTATGCATTGGCCAACAATCCCACGCCGAAATTGAAGAAGCAGGTGGAAACACTGGCGGAATATTTTGAGAAGGCGCAGCAGCCGGATGGCTACCTGGATACATTCTACTCAATACCGGACAATCCTAAGCGGAACAATGCGCCGCGCTGGAGCAATGTCGGCTACATGCATGAGTTGTATAATATGGGACATTTTATTGAAGGCGCCTGCGCGCATTATGATGCAACAGGCAAGACCAATCTCCTGGCAGTTGCCGAACGGCTTTCTGATTGTATCGGCAAAGAATTCGGCCCGGGGAAACGAGAGGAAGCGCCCGGGCACCAGGAGATTGAGACGGCGTTGGCGAGGCTGTATCAGTGTACCGGCGACAAACGGCATCTTGAGCGTGCACGTTTCTTCCTGGATGAACGCGGGCGGGTAGATCGTGGATGGTACAGCCAGAATCATATGCGCTTGATAAAGCAGGATGAAGCAGTCGGGCATGCGGTGCGCGCGGTATACTGCTACATGGGTATGACGGATATTGCCGCTTTGCAGAACAATAATGATTATCATACAGCCAGCCGCATGATCTGGGATAATGTCGCCCGAAAAAAATTGTATCTTTCAGGTGGAGTGGGTAGTGTCGGCATATGGGAAGGATTTGACAAGAACTACCGGCTGCCGAACCGGGGCGGCTATCATGAGACCTGCGGACCGATCGCTATGACGTTATGGGGTCATAAAATGTTTTTGATGGAGAAAGATGCTAAGTACATGGATGTCGTGGAAGTGGCTTTGTATAATGGTGTGATCGGTGGTGTCAGCCTTACGGGCAATCGGTTTTATTATGGAAACCAGTTGGAGACGAGTAATTCACGGCGCTTTGACTGGCACGGCTGCCCGTGCTGCCCTACCAGTATTTCACGAATTATACCATCGGTTGCCCGCTTCATGTATGCGGTAGAACCGTCGACAATCTATGTCAGCTTGTATGCGGAAAGTGAAAGCACAGTTCCACTCAAAAACAACCGGGTGGAAATCCGGCAGAAAACAGAATATCCCCGAGATGGGAAGATCAGCCTGACAATGAGCCCTGAAAACGAGGGCGAATTTACCGTGGCACTCAGAATACCGGCATGGACACATACCGGACCGTTGCCGGGAGACTTGTACAAATATCCGCACCCGTATACTAGGCTGCCGGAAATCACGGTAAACGGCAAGACGGTAGCGTGGTCATCAACTAAGGGGTATGCGATGGTGAAGCGCGCATGGAAGAAAGGCGATACGGTCAGCCTGACACTGCCGATGGAGCCTAAACGGGTGGTGGCCAATCCGGCTGTGCCGGACGACCGCGGCAGAGTAGCCATGATGCGCGGTCCGGTGTTATACTGTCTTGAATCGATTGATAACGAAGGTGAAGTGTTTAA
>CAZCLS010000225.1:0-6696 GCA_964499565.1 uncultured bacterium | reverse complement strand
TAATTATATCCCGATGGACAACTACCTGGCCATGGTGGATGAAGGGATGCTATATACCACGTAATAGAAACACACATAGTCGATGAAGAGCAGAGGACTTTGAAATATGACTAAGAATAGAAGGCCTGAAAGGCCGGAGTAAACCAGCCCGGGGTAGCGCTCCGGGTAACATAATTACACCAGTCGTCAAGCCCTGGAAGGGCGGAGTAAATTACTGTGAAAGACCACTATTTATGCAGGACACACCATAAGGTAATTAATAATTCGAAGAAGGAAAACAATCATGAAACGAAGAGAATTTCTCAGATTAGCCTTTGCCGGCGCGGCGGCCTGTGTACTGCCCGGCTGCACCATGACAAACGTTGTTCGCGGCTCGAAACAAACGTCTGTTGCCGGTGGTTCCGCCGGAAAACCGCCGAACTTCATTTTTATCCTGAGTGATGATCACGGCTGGACCGGCACATCGGTGGCGATGGACCCTGACAATCCGGCATCCAAGAGTGACTATATCGAGACGCCGAATCTCGAACGGCTGGCGAAGATGGGTATGCGATTCTCGAACGCTTACAGTCCCGCCGCGATGTGTTCACCGACACGTTGCGCGATCCAGTACGGCAAGAGTCCGGCCCGGCTGATGCACACTGATAATTATATGAGGTATCCGGAAGCCAAAGACCGCATCAGCGCGTCACTCTCATTACCGCAGATGCTGAAGCAGACCGGGCTGGGCTACGTGACAGCCCATCTGGGCAAATGGCACCAGTGGCCCAGCCCGGATGAGGTGGGTTATGATGTTAATACAGGGGCGACGGATAATCCGGAAGGCAATTTTCTGAAACGCGGCGACCGGGCAAATGGCATTAAACCGGTGCCGCTGCCGCCGGACGATCCGAAGCGCATTTTCAGTTTGTCGCGTCAGGCCTGTGACTTCATGGATGAACAGGTGAAGGCAAGCAAACCGTTCTACCTGCAGATATCGCACTATGCAGTGCATAAAGAGCTGATGTCGCTTGCAGAAACGCAGACGAAATATGAAAAGAAAAAACGTGGCAAATGGCACCATCGTCCGGAGTTTGCAGCGTGCACGGAGGATCTCGACACCGGCATCGGCATCGTTCTTGATAAACTGAAAGAGCTTGGCATTGAAGAAAATACCTACATCTTTTTCATGGCTGACAATGGCGCGTTGGCAATGTCCGAAGACAGCAGACGGGTGAACATGCCATTACGGCGCGGTAAGTTCATTTTCATGGAAGGCGGTATCCGGGTTCCCATGATAGTGGCAGGACCGGGCATCCCGGGAAATTCGCACTGTGACGCGGTTGTCTGGGGCTGCGATCTGTGGCCGACCATTCATGAAATAGCAGGCGCGCAGAGCCCTTTGCCGAAAGACCTGGATGGCGGTAGTCTACTGCCGGTATTACTGAATGGCGGCACGGGCACCGTGCAGCGCAGCGGTATGCCGGAAGGATTGATCTTTCACTGCCCGGAGGGATGGAACAAGTCCGGCACTCGCCGGCAATCGGCCATCAGGGCCGGAGACTTCAAATTAATGAAGAACTATTATAACGATGGTGAAGTGCTGCTTTTCAATCTGAAGGACGATCTGTACGAGTGGCATGACCTGTCAGAAAACATGCCGGAAAAACGAGATGAGTTATTAGCAAAAATGGAAGGCTACCTGAAACGGGTTGACGCGCTTGACGGGCGTATGACACCTGAAGAAATTGCGGAAATGCGCGACGGCGGCAAAACGGCATATCCAATGGATTCATTCTCCGCTGAGGAAAAAAATCCACAACCGTATAGCTACGGGGAATAACGACCATGAAACCGAGTAAGAACAGGCGAATAAAAATTAAAGATTAAGATAAACGATTAACGATAAGAGGAAAGAACAATGAAACGACGTGAATTTCTCAGAATAACGTTTGCCGGCGCGGCAGCCTGTGTGCTGCCCGGCTGTGCCATGACAAACATTTTTCGCGGTTCGAACCAAAAGTCTGTTGCCGGCAGTTCCGCTGGAAAACCGCCGAACTTCATTTTTATTTTAAGTGATGATCATGGCTGGACCGGCACGTCGGTGGCGATGGACCCTGACAATCCGGCATCCAAGAGCGACTATATTGAAACTCCGAATCTCGAGCGGTTGGCGAAGATGGGTATGCGGTTCTCAAATGCCTACAGTCCCGCCGCGATGTGTTCACCGACGCGTTGCGCGATCCAGTACGGCAAAAGTCCGGCCCGGCTGATGCATACTGATAATTATATGCGCTATCCGGAAGCCAAAGACCGCATCAGCGCGTCACTCTCATTACCGCAGATGCTGAAGCAGAGCGGACAGGGCTATGTGACTGCCCATCTGGGCAAATGGCACCAGTGGCCCAGCCCGGATGAGGTGGGCTATGATGTTAATACAGGCGCGACTGACAATCCGGAAGGCAATTTTCTGAAACGCGGTGACCGGGAAAAAGGTATCAAACCGGTGCCGCTGCCGCCGGACGATCCGAAACGCATCTTCAGCCTGTCACGCCAGGCCTGTGAGTTCATGGATGAACAGGTGAAGGCCGACAAACCGTTTTATCTGCAGATATCACATTATGCTGTGCATATAGGACTTATGTCACTTGCTGAAACGGAAGCGAAGTATGAAAAGAAAAAACGCGGGAAGTGGCATCACCGGCCTGAATTCGCAGCCTGTGCGGAAGACCTGGATACCGGCATTGGTATCGTGCTTGATAAACTGAAAGAACTCGGCATCGAGGACAACACTTACATCTTTTTCATGGCCGATAACGGAGCCGTGGCGATTTTTGAAGGCAGCAGGCAGGTAAACATGCCTCTGCGGCGCGGCAAGTTCATTTTCATGGAAGGCGGCATCCGCGTGCCCATGTTCGCCGCAGGACCGGGAATCCCAAAGAACACACACAGTGACGCACTCGTCTCAGGCTGCGATCTGTGGCCGACCATTCATGATTTAGCGGGAGCGCAGAGTCCGTTGCCGGCAGACCTGGATGGCGGTAGCCTGGCGCCGTTGTTCAAAAGCAATGGCACGGGAGAGGTGCAGCGCAGCGGCATGCCGGAAGGATTGATCTTTCACTGCGCGGCCGGCATCAATTGGTCCGGCACTCGACGCCAGTCGGCAATCAGGTCGGGCGACTACAAATTGATGAAGAACTATTATAACGATAGTGAAGTACTGCTCTTCAACGTCAAGGACGACCCGTACGAATGGCATGATCTTTCAAAAAAAATGCCAGAGAAACGCGATGAACTGTTGAAAAAGCTGGAAGGGTACTTGAAGAGAGTCGGTGCGGTTGACGCGCGCATGACACCTGAAGAAATAGCTGACATGCAGAACGCGGATCAGTTAGCAGCGGAAAGAAAGGATGGCTGGCGCGGTTACAGCAAGCCGGGTCATCCCACGGAATACCCGGTAAACTCGTTCCCGGAGGAAGAAAAAAATCCGCAGCCGTACAGATATGAGAAATAAGGAACGTATCGGAAGGTTTGGACCGATCATACGGACGATGGAGGAGGGGTCTGACCAACTTAGATGATACAACCACAACAACATAAGCTTTAATATTGAGTTATTATAAAGCTTAGAATGCCCATTTTTATATAAAAATTCCCGCTTTAAGCATGAATGTACAAATGGGAAAATCCTTAAAAAGCTGATTTTGGGTGCAAAAAAGGCATTCTAAGGGCTGAAAACAGTCGTTATAAGCACTTAAGCATCTTATAATCAACATACTAAGTTGGTCAGACCCCGCTTTCTTATTATTATATAATGTAGAAAGTAAAAATAAGGTTATTGCATATTATCATTTACGCACAACTCCGCTTTTATTGGTTTAAAATAATAATAAAAAAGATTATATTGACATATATATAGATATATGATAATATAAAAGGATTATGTGGCTTTAAAATAAAGGATTAAGACTCCGAGGTGAAATATGTTTAGAGCTGGAACGTATAAACAACAATATGAATATAAAAGTTTCTTACCTTCATTGATAAACCAGGATTATCGATGGAAGGATATGAGAATTGTGGTCTTATTGGAAGATGCAATGCGCTATTTGGGAGAACTCAATGCTTATTCAACGTTAGTTCCAGATGTGGATTATTTTATCCAAATGCATATGGCAAAAGAAGCTACAACATCAAGCCGGATTGAAGGAACACGGACTAATATTAACGAAGTAGTCTTGACTGAAAATGATATCAGTCCTGATAAAATGGATGATTGGGCTGAGGTTCGGAATTACATAAAGGCAATGAATTATGCTATAAATGAGCTTGATACATTGCCTTTATCAATGAGGTTGCTTAAAGAAACTCACAGACGATTGCTATCGGGAGTAAGAGGGTATCATAAGCTTCCGGGTGAAATAAGAAGAAGTCAGAATTGGATTGGTGGATCCAGCATAAAAGACGCGTTTTTTGTTCCACCTCATCCTGAGGATTTACCAGATTTGCTAACCGATCTCGAAAAATTCTGGCACAACAAAAAAATTAATCTTCCCAATATGATTAGAGTTGCCATAAGTCATTATCAATTCGAGACCATTCATCCCTTTCTTGATGGTAATGGCAGGACAGGAAGGCTTCTTATAACATTGCAGTTAGTTGATTTGGGGGTATTAAAAAAACCGTGTCTGTATCTTTCGGATTTTTTTGAAAGAAATAAAGGATCGTATTATGATTCATTAAGTGTAGTGAGAGCCTCAAATAATCTTGACCAGTGGATAACGTTTTTTCTATCAGGAGTCATTGATACTGCGAAGAATGGTAGAGAAACCTTAGAAGCTATAGTGAAACTTAGAAACCAGTATGAAGAAAAGATTATAGCAATGGGAAGAAAAGCGAAAATAGCTCAAAAACTGCTATTATTCCTTTTTTCACAACCGATTGTGTCTGTTGGGCAGGTTTCCCAATATTTGGGTGTAGGTTTTGCCGCGGCAGGTAGATTAATAGCTGATTTTCAAAAAGTAGGTTTTTTAAAAGAAGTGACGGGCTTCTCAAGGAACAGATTATTTGCTTTGTCAGAGTATATGTCGTTGTTTAAATAACTATTCAACATTATTCTTTCCGGCTTTCAGCAGGTCCCTGGCCTTCGAGTTTTTTTCTGTTTTTCATGATCACTATTTTGTCGATCACAGCACCGTCTTCGCGCATCCAGAGGTTCAGTTTGTATACACCTGCCTGCGGTACGGTAAATTCGCTGCCGTTCGACCATTTAAATTCACGGCCATTCAGTTGATTATTGCCGATCGCTTTCAAGCCTTCGGTTTCCTGCATGTTCAATCCGCCGTGGCATGAGTCGCCGGAAGGATTACCCGTTCCTCTCAGGTACATGAAGTATTTGCCCGGTTTATCGAATTTCACCGTATAATCGAGCCGGGGACTTTTGTCGGTCGCGAACTTATCGCCGATTTGTTTGCCGCGGTCAGCAACGGTAACAACGCCGTTGCCGCTGAATCCTTCCGGTTTATCAGTGATTTCCCATGCGTTATTAAAAAGCGTGCCTTTCGTGGAGGTATCGAAGTTTTCAGCTTCGATGCATAGAACACCTTTTTCATCCGGTATAAAATGTTCTGAAGCGCCGGTATTTTTATATTCAACCGGTTTGGAATAGTCAGTAATGTTGTTGGATTTGTCACGCGTGCGGACGCGGTAGGCGTATGTCGTGTCCGCTTTTAAACCGGTCGCCATGAATACGGGACTGAGCTGCCATTCGCTGCTGCTGCCGCCCGGGTTGCCGGTGGTTTCTTCGAAATAGTATTCAACCGGACCGTTCGCATCGGAAGCCATCACGGCCTGCATCATGCAGCTGTGATCGTCCAGGGCTAACGGTGTAATAATGAATTCAGATGGATTGGGTGAAGGCGGAACATCTTCGATCAAGGCTTTAGACCAGACCGTAAAGGAATCGATAGCACCATTGAAATAATTGCCGTCAGGTCCGCGGCCGATATAACACGCATTGGCTTTAACGTCTTCAAGGTCCAGCGTAAAATTCTTATCAGCCGCAGCTTTCTGATCATTGACAAACAGCAGTATTTTATCGTCAAAAGTAATGATCTGGATTGTGGACCATTTTCCTTTCGGCAGCACCGATTTCGCGGCGATAGTGTTTACGGTATCACCGACTTTGATGGTAAAACGTAGTTTGCCGTTGGCATCTTTGGGGGTAAGCCAGACGGCATCACCGGTTTCGGTATTCGAGAACGACAGTAATTTCTGACCGGCTTTTCCTCCCGCCCACTTTACGGTTAATTCAAGTGAACAGGTGTCTTTATTGGCAATGCTGTCATGCAGGACGACAAAGGTGTCTTTGCCGTCCAATGCCAGGATCGAGCGCTCATTGTCATTGGTGTGTTTCGGACCGTTAACTGTTCGGGCCCAGGTAATGCCGTGGGTATCCCATATGCGGTAGCCGTTATGTTTGTCGAAATCGTATTGGCAGTACAGCGATTTGAAATCTTCATCAACTTCACCATCGGCTTGGCCGGTACCCCAGCTCCAATTGAACCAGTAGCCTTTATCGACATCATTGCCTTTGATGTAATTCCCGTCGACAATGCCGTTGCCATGCACCGGGCCGGAAGAGATGGCGTTACCTTTAATCACAGCGAAATCGTACGTCTCGCCATTAACTGTGGCATGCTCCATAACCCGGGCATC
>CAZCLS010000224.1:0-6747 GCA_964499565.1 uncultured bacterium | reverse complement strand
GCGCCTATGGCGTCGAAGCGGTCTGCTTCAATGAAATCATGGCCCACGACGGCAGCTTCCTGCGTGAAACCGACTGGTCGGGCTGGTGGCCCTATCTGCCCAACAAACGCGACCGGATACTTACCTATAACCGCTTCTACGGCCTGTATTACGGCCTTGACCAGAAACAATATCGCTGGCACTTCGCCGCTCTCAGCCGCAGCGGCGACCGTGTCACTATCCGTCTGAAAGAACCCGACCAGCGCACCGGGGGTGGCAACGAATGGAAATACTTCGCCGATTTTCTCAAGTGTGACACTTCCTGGCCTCAAAATCTCTGGAAAAATGGTACGGTGCTTATCTATAATGATAGCCAAAGTAAATCTTTTACTATCGAATCCAATCCCCGTACAACAGTCCGTGAACTATCTTTCCAATGCTCCCAGGCTGACTATCCTTTCGTCGCCGCCGCTTACTCTAATAGCAACGGACGCGTTGTCCTCCGCAACGGCTGGATGCATGGCCCCCTTATGTGGTCCGAAGTTCCCGAATCTACCGAAACCTTTTTCGTTCCCCCTCCTCACCAGAAACTTGAAAAAAGTTATTACTGTGTTTATAGCTTGAATCATTCCGGCAATGTTGGTAAAACAACTGTCCGGGAATTAGACATGGACGGCGACCCCTCCTCCTATTCCGTCCAGGAAGAGTTGCGAGCCGATAACGGTTATTATAACTTGCGCTACCCCTACAAAGACTTTCACGCCGTTCGCCCCAATCAGGCCGGCTATATTCCCCTTACAATCACGTCATCCCGTAAAACCAAAGCCGGCGCGAATTACCGTTATTCCAGCATCGCTGATAAATGTGTCTTCCTGCGCCCTGATATCGTCGAACTCATTAATATCTCCGACCAGCCTATCAGCCTCAGAAACTGGAGCGTCGTTGTCAATACCGGCCTCCGGGCCGATACCCTCGCTGTTATTGACAGCTCTGTCTATTTCAGCCCCCGCACCAACGGCCGCTATATCAATAATAATCCCTATATCGCTCCCGGCGGACATTTCTACCTTACGAATAATCGCGAAATCTTTGACCTTGAACACTGCGACGGCAGCCGCGTCTATGGCGATAACAAAGATGAAATCAACCAGGTCTTCGAACTTCCCGAAGAACAATGGGGTATCATCTATGATGTCGTCTATACCGACCACGACTATATCAAAGTTACCGGCTCGAACTGGATTAAAGACCAGCTGGCCGGTGAAATGGTTGAGTTTATCGTCGAACGTAAACATACCCGTACACGCGACTGGCCCAATGGTACCTATGCCTTCGTCTATGGCAATGATAACGACACGCTTTTCGTTATGGGGCAGGCCCCCGACGGTACCGGCCTGTATCCCGGTGACAAAATCCGCGTGCGCGGTCTCCCGCGCCAGGGCGGCTTCGTCTCCTTTACCCTCAAAAATGAATATAATCAGCTGACTGCACGCACGACCGAGTATGGATCGGTCGATGAAGAAGAATACGGCTACTCCACTGAAAAATACGACCCGACTCATTACACCTGGGTCAAAATTCCCCAGCCCACGATGGGCGGCCTTCCGCGTGAAGCTAACAGCAGACTTATGCGCGGCAGCAGTTATATCCGCGCCCATGTCAAAAATAATCTGCTCGCCTCCACGGCCGAAATTCAGAAAATCCGTAAAGCTTCCGATTGGGAAAATGTCGGCGAAATGAAAGGCGGCAAGTCGAATGTCAAAGTCCTTAAAGCGGTCTCCAAATATTTTACCGTCTCCGGCACCCGCCTCGACCCCGAGGAAGAAGGCGTTCATATCGAAGGCTGGAAACCCGCCTTCGGCAAAGTCGTCCATGCCACCGATCAATCCATTATTACCGATAACGCCAACTGGCAGCCCGACCTGTGGATCGATCAGACGTTGCGCATTGTCTCCGGTGCCCTCAAAAGTGAAAAATTTCATGTCCAGTCCAGCCAGGAAAACAGTCTCAATGTCGATGGCTATTCCCTCCCCGGTCTCCAGCAACTCCGCGTCCGGTCCGGCGATATGTTCTGTGTCGGTCCCGGCTATTCCACCCCCATGTTTTATTGCCGCAACGATAACGAACCCGGTGTCTGGGAATGGAAAGACAAAGGTCTCCGGAAAGCTGAGTATGGCCTCTATATCTTCGGCCTCAGCGATTCTATCGATACGACTGAGTTCCTCGAGGAAAACTTTAATGCCGAAATGGATGTCGCCGTTTTTAATTATAGGTCCCGCGAATTCGATTCCCTCCCCCTGGCCGAAGACCGTATGTCAGCCGGCAAAAGCGATGATGCCTATAAACTCGCCAGCGGCTCCGGCCGCCACGTCTATGATAAGGGCGACGGCGTCTTCTGCGGCACGATCCATCCCGAACATATCTCGCCTGAAGGCGGCATCAAAATTAAAATTATCCCCCACGGCATCCAGTCCAAAGGCTGCTCCGGATTCGCCTGGTTCGATTACGCCTACCTTGCCCCCGCCGGCATGGACGGGAAAATTAATCTCAATACCGCGTCCGAACGTGTCCTGGGCTCGCTCAAAAACGTCAACCAGCTCCTGGCCCGTAATATCGCATCCGGTATCGCCGGCAATGGCCAGCCCGGTCTGAAACCGTATAAGAATATCTCCGATGTTCTCGATGTCAGAGGTATGGATTCCACAATATTCGATAATATCTGTAACCTTATTACCGCCCGCAGTGACCAGTTCCGCATCAAAGTCGTCGCCCAGGCTTTGGATGACCCCGCCAACGATGGCCGGTATGCCATCCTGGCTAAATCCCATATGGATGTGGTTGTCGACCGCAGCGGCATCTGCGCCGACCCTTCCTCCGGCTCTTCGTTCTGTATCCTGTCGCGCAAGTAACATGTTCCGGAAAGGATGACACGCTTTCCAGTATTTTAATGGCAAATATGCTATAATTCTGTATATAGAGGAACTCTTATTTTCTACGCAAGGAATCATGGATATGAGTAAAACCGCGATTATACTTTTTTTGTTCTTTTGTGTTCTGCACTCCGCCGCCGAGCCTGTCCTCAGGCAGCTGCATCCCTGTTCGCGCAGAACCGGTCTTACCCTGTCCGAAATTATGTACCATCCTTCACCGCGTCCCGACGGGGCGAACCTTGAGTTTATTGAGATTTTTAATTCCGATCCCGTTGCTATCGAACTAGACGGCTATTCTTTCTCCGGTGAAATTGCCTATTCCTTCCCTACCGGAACAGTTATTTCTTCCCGATCATTCCTGGTTGTCGCTCTTGATCCCGCCGCGGTTGAATCCGTTTACGGCCTTTCCGGTGTTCTCGGGCCCTATGATGGAAAACTTGCTAATGAGGGTGGTTCCCTTAATCTGATCAATAAACGTGGCGCCATTATCCTTTCCGTACCCTATGGCGACTCTTTTCCCTGGCCCCGTTCCGCTGACGGCGCTGGTCATTCCCTCGTGCTCGCTCAACCTGATTATGGTGAAGCCTTCCCCGCCGCATGGTCCCCCAGCGCTGAACGCGGCGGGAATCCCGGATCGATTAACATTGCCAGTAATTATGCCGCCCTTTCCATTTCCATTAACGAAGTGCTATCTCATCCTGCCCCCGGTCAGCTGCCCTTTATCGAACTATATAATCATAGCGCCGGTTCGGTTTCTCTTACCGGTTTCTACTTGACCGATGATCCCGATATCCTTAAATATCAGATCCCCGGTTCGACCGTCATCACGCCCGGTGGGTTTGCTTCTTTTACTACGTCTCACTGGGGTTCCGTCTTCAGTCTCAGTCAATCCGGGGGCTCACTTTACCTTATCAGCCCCGATCAGCGCTGTGTTGTCGATGCTGTCCGCTACACCCCTGATGAATCCGGCGTTTCCCTCGGCCGTTTTCCTAACGGCAACGGCCGTCTCCAAGCCCTCCAGGCCGCTACCCGAGGCACTCCCAATCTCCCCCCCAGCCCTCCTTCTATCGTCATTAATGAAATTATGTTTCATCCCATTTCAGATGATGAGAATGATGAGTTCATTGAACTGTATAATGCCGGCTCCACGGCCGTTAATATCAGTCTATGGCGCCTGAGTGATGCTGTCCGCTTCAGCTTCCCCAGCAACACGATCCTGGCCGCCGGCGCGTATCTCGTTGTGGCCCGCAACTCTCAAAACCTTATCAGCCGTTATCCCGCTCTGTCCGCGCTCAATACCTTTGGTAATTTTGCCGGGCACCTCAAAAACAGTTCCGAACGGATTGTTCTTTCCAAACCAGTTGATTTTGCCTATACGTCTCTCTGGGTGACCGTCGATGAAGTCGCCTATTGTGATGGCTGGTCGTCCTGGGCCGATGGCGGCGGCAGCAGTCTTGAACTTATCGACCCCCGCAGCGACAATTATCTCGAACCCAATTGGTCCGGCAGTGATGAGTCTCATAAAAGTTCATGGACTACTATCAGCTATACCGGCCTGCTCGATAACGGTATGTCCGACTGTGATACGCTCGAAATGATGCTGATGGATTCCGGAGAATGCCTTGTGGATGATATCACTATTCGTAAAAGCGGTGAATCCAACAACCGGATCGATAATGGTAATTTCGAATCCGGTGCCGCCGGCTGGATCGTCGATGGTACCCATGGCGATTCAACGGTCACGAACGGGGCCGGCGTCAACGGTTCACAAGCGATGCATGTTATCGCCAGCGGCAGCGGCAATAATTCCGTCAATCGCTGTAAAAAATTCTTCAACGCCAATCTCTATAACGGCGAAACCGCCACGATAGAGGCTAAAGCCCGCTGGCTGCGAGGCAGTCCCCTTCTGCTGCTGAAACTCCACGGCAATTATCTCGAAGCTATGGGCGACCTCTCCGTTCCCATGAACCCTGGCACTCCCGGTCAGCAGAACTCCGCCTTTCTCCCCAATGCCGGCCCCGCCATCCAGGACGTCTCCCACTTCCCGGTCCTGCCCGCCGCGTCTGAGCCTGTCCTCATTACCGCCCGCGCTGCCGATCCTGATGGCATTTCGGCTCTTACGCTCTATTATCGGATTGATCCCGATTCCTCATATTCAACCGCGCTTATGACCGATTCGGGCTTCCTGGGCGATCCGGTCGCTAACGACGGTTTCTATTCAACCACTATCCCCGGCGCACAAAATGGTGAGCTGATCGCTTTTTATGTTCAAGCGGCAGATAATAACGCCTCTCCCGCGGTTTCCTTTTTCCCTAACGATGCTCCCCGTAAAGAATGTCTCGTCCGAATCGGCGAACCTGTTCCCGATGATATTTACGCCAGTTACCGGGTCTGGATGACCAGTGACAATGTCGCTGACTGGCGTGCCGCGCAGAAATTGAGTAATAAAACGTATGACGGAACGTTCGTATTCGGTGATTTTCGCGTTATCTATGATGCCGGCATCCGTATGCGCGGCAGTACCTGGGTCCGTTCCCGCTATTCAGATCCCATCCTGTTCAAATGCTCCTACCTGATTAAGGTACCCAAAAACGACCGCTTGTATGGCGTTACTGCCATTTCTCTCGATAGCCTCGAACAACAGGATGTCTGGTCCGGCGGCACACGTGATGATACCTTCATCCGCGAAAAAATGATCTATTGGATCGGTGAACAACTCGGTGTTCCCACCCTCTATCAACGCTTTATTCATATGCGCGTCAACGGCACTGACAAAGGCGTTATTTACGCCGATACGCAACAGCCTAACGGCGATTTCCTCGACAGCTGGTTCTCCGATAACGCTGATGGCGACTTGTTCGAAATCAGTCACTGGCATGAATATAACGACGGTTCTCAGATTGTCAACGAACAAACCCAGGATGCCGCAATCCAGAACTTCACTACTACCGGCGGCGCCAAAAAACAAGCCCGCTACCGCTGGAACTGGAAAAAAGAACGTAATCGCGCTGCCGATGATGACTATTCCGCCTTCTTCAGCCTCGTGGATACCGTGAATGCCAATTTGAACTATTTCGATTCCGTCAATAGCAGCGTTAACTGGAATGAATGGATGCGCTCCTTCGCTACCCGGCAGATCGGCTGTGATTGGGATGGCTGGGGCAGAGAAAACGGCCAGAACGGATTTTTGTACGGGCATCCCGGCCTGAAATGGCATTTTCTCCTGTTTGATATGGATACCAGTCTCGGTGTCCAGGGTCATCAACCGACTGAAGACCTTTTCCGTATTACTGATCCGGTCCTCAAAAATAAATTCTTCGCCGATCCAACCCTCCTGCGTGCCTATTGGCGCGCTATGCAGGATGCCGTTGATGGTCCCCTGCATCACGCCCGCTTTAATCCTGTCGCCGATGCCTTTTTCCAGGCCTTCCAGGATAATGGCGTCTCTACCGCCAGTCCCACTACCCTTAACAGCTGGGTCAGCCAACGCCGGAATTATATCATAGGCCAGTTGGCTTCCCTTTCCGCCGCTTTCGAAATTACGTCCAATAGCGGCGCGGACTTCTCTACTCCCGATTCTTCCGTGCTCCTGGTCGGTACCGCCCCGGTTGCTGTGGAAACAATTAACGTCAATGGCTACCCCTCTCCCATCTCCTGGTCCAGCGTCACTGAATGGCAGCTGTCGGTCGGTCTTCATCCCGGGCCTAATCTCCTCGAGTTTAAAGGCTATGACTCCAGCGGCGCTGAAATTCCCGGTATGTCTGATTCTATTACGATTACCTGTACCGGCGGCGGTTCCCAAACCGATGCCCTGGTCATTAACGAAATTATGTACCAT
>CAZCLS010000223.1:5402-6837 GCA_964499565.1 uncultured bacterium | reverse complement strand
CTGGCAACGAACAGAACCGGATTGTTGTGCAGAACCGGATGAGCGCGTAATGCTTTCTGCTGCAATTCAAGGAATTCTTTGCCGGCACTATCATGAACGTTCCGGTCCGTCGATTGTAATTTCCGGTCTAAACCATCAAGTTCAGTCAAAAATTTTTCTGCCTGCGGATACTGTTCTCCGTATTGTTCCGCCAGATGCTCTATCGAAGCCCGCAGGGTTGCGGGCGTATTCATGTCTGTGCCCCGGCATT
This sequence comes from uncultured bacterium, assembly GCA_964499565.1. GTDB lineage: Bacteria > Auribacterota > UBA3054 > UBA3054 > CAZCLS01 > CAZCLS01. Next base: position 6,587 of record CAZCLS010000223.1, on the reverse strand, counting down.
CAACCGCAAAAAAAAGCAAGACCAATAAAGGAAATGAAACGGCATTGTGTAAGTTTAATTTTCTAAAACGCGTTATCACCGTGGCTCCGATATCTCTTCTTCGGTAAGGTAGCAGGCTGGATCAACACCCCAGGTTTCACCCGTAGCCGCTTCTCCCCGGGCCCGCAGATTTCCACCACACATGGCCAGGAAGCGGCAGGAACGGCATTTGCCGGTGACATGCAATGGCTTTTCGCGTAATTCGCGCAGCAGGGGGATTGACAAGTCCTGCCAGATTTCACTGAAGGGTCGGTCCTGCACGGTTCCTAATGGACGGTTGCGCCAGAATTGATCGGGATATACCGTGCCGTCCCAGCTGATGCAGCCAATACCATGCCCGCTGCTGTTGCCGCCGTTCATCCGCAGCAACTCAAGCGCCTTTTCCGCCCGCACAGACCCTTCGCGCTTCATACGCAGATACACATACGGACCGTCGGCATGATTATCCACGGTAAGAATTTCATTGCGGATGCCGCGTGAGTACTGATCCGCGGTTCGGTCTATAATCAGGTCTACCGCGTTCCGGCTTTCCAGATCGGACAAATCATTCTGCCTGATATCCGACCCGCGACCGCTGTACACGAGATGATAAAAACAGGCGCGCGGAATTTCTTCACGCTCCATCAGGTCGAATATACCAGGCAAATCCGGCAGCGTATCCCGGGTTAAGGTATAACGGATACCGACTTTCAAGTCGGCATCACGGCAGGCACGGATACCCGCCAATGCCGCGTCAAAGGCCCCGATTGTGCCTCGGAACCTGTCGTGGGTTGCGCCGATACCATCCAGGCTCACTCCCACATACGACAGACCGATATCTTTCAAGGTTGCCGCCGTCTGCTCGTTAATAAGAGTTCCGTTTGTGGAAATCACCGCGCGCATGCCGCGCTTGACAGCGTAAGCCGCCAGGTCAGGCACATCCGGCCGCGTCAACGGTTCACCACCGGAAAACAAGAGTACCGGACAACCGAATGCCGCCAGATCGTCTATAACCGCCCGCGCCTGGTTGAAGTCTAATTCAATCTGACTTTTCTCCGAGCCGGAAGCTGAATAACAATGCCGGCAGGCCAGGTTGCAGTGCCGGGTAACATTCCAGACGACAACCGGTTTTTTATCAGCTGAAAATTGAAGCAGATGACTCGGCAG
>CAZCLS010000223.1:0-5302 GCA_964499565.1 uncultured bacterium | reverse complement strand
AAATATGCTATCGCCCGGGTTGTGTCGTCCCAGGTCATATCGCACGATTTCAGGATTTCTTCAATTACCTGCATGGTCAGGTCAATCTGAGCGGCCGTGTCTCCCAGATGGGCCGTAGTGCCGTCGGGATTAATGCCGGCCGTGCCGGATATGAGCACCCGTTTATAATCCGGATACAGTATTTCCACCGCCCGGCTGAATGAACTCTTATAATCAATAGCTGGACATTGCAGCGGTGACACTACTTCCCGGATAGTAACCTGGTTGGTTTTAGGTTTAACGGCAAAAAGATCACTGATCACCGCCGCTCCGGCTGGATTGCGCATGCCGATACCCGTGCTGGCCGGGACCAGGCCGTCAAACACCCCGTATTCATTAAAAAATTCCGTTCTCACTTTGTTGAAAGAACCGTACCATTCTAGCAAGCTGTCTAAATACAGCCAGGTACGCACCACCTGTGAAAACGCCATTCCTACTGATTGTAATCCCCGGCACATCTTATCGAAGGTCGCCCGGGCCTGTTCTTCGCGTGGAACCGAAATATCGGTCGGCCGGACATCACCCAGAAAACAATATTCCGCGTTGTCATCCTCAAAATATGTTCCTATCACTTCGCCTTCCACATCGATCGGGGATACGTTTATTCCGCTGACCGCGCACAGCTGGGTGCCAGACAAATCAACTCCCGAGCAGCCGTCGCCCTGCATCCAGGTTACCGGCCATTCAATTTTACCGCTATTACGCTCGATTTCAGGTATCCCTTCCCGATGAAATTCGCAGCCGCCGAAAACAAACTGCGTGATGATTTGCGCATCGTGTTCTTTTACAAAATCGGCTACATCCTTGAACATTGAATACATGTTCGCGTTCTTTTCGGCGTGCGCGGTAATGAAATGAATCGTAAATCGGCTCCGTGCCGCCGAGACTATCTCAAGGTTATCTGAAAATATTTTGCTGATTGACTCAGTCATGCTGTGCTCTCGCCTTCGTTGTTCTGTTTATTACAAGGACAGTATATACTCGCTTAAATCCGTCAGTTCCTCCGGAGTCAATCCTTGAGTGGCGCCATGCGTGTTATCTGGATTGTTTTTTGCAAGAAGCTCCTTCACTGTATTTGCTCGTCCGTCATATAAATACGGCGCTGTCCGCCATATCTCCACTAAACTCGGCGTGTCAAATTCCCGATCTTTTTCGTTACCGATACCGAGCCCGATATCATAGGTTTTTAAATCAGTATATAAGGGACCTGAATGACAACTGGCGCAACGCGCTTTCTTAAAAAGTTCCTCTCCGCGGCATGCCGCCGTGCTCATTTTTCCTTTCTGTAAATAGGGACTAGGCACCGGTTGTAATGATTGTAAATAGGTATCTAACGCCACCGCGTCCGCTTCCGGGCGTACGACAAATTGGATGTATTTCATCCCCGACCTGACCGCCGTCGCGGCATCCGGCCTGATCCCCGTAACCATCACGGGTGGCGTCTGGTGTGTCAGCAGCATGCTTTTAGTCTGTTTCGGATTGCCCAGACCATCATTCAGCAAATCCCAGTTCAATCCGTCCGTCCGGGCGTCAGGATGACAACTCGCGCAGCTCTGCCATTGCTGAAAACACATCGTCGCGTCATTAAACAGCATCTCTCCCCGGCGCTTGATATCCAGCGCTTTTGCCGGCCCTAAGGCTGCTTGCCGGACGGTGTTCCGGCGCGGATTATGCAACGGCAGGATACTCAGAGAATCACTGAAATATTCACTCGCGTATATGTTCGACCCATATACTACTACTCCCCGCGGTCCGTTGCCTTTCAATGGTATCCGCTGGCGCAATCCGACTAAAAATGATAAATCGTTCGGCACATCATCCGCCGATGTCGATACACTCGTAACCGCCTCACCACTGGCGACCCGATCCAGGCGGGCGTGCAGCGCGGTCCGGTCGATTATGCTTATCTCGTGTGTGCCGGCATGAGTAACAACGATGTTCGTACCATCAGGTGTTACCGTCACTCCCCACGGATTGGCCGCGCCCAGATCGACATCATCCAGCAGTACCGTGTTGATATATTCCAGTGTCTGCGCGTCTATTACGCTCAACCCGCTCGTGTTCATCCAACCCCGCTCCAGCTGCGTTGTCGGCACCTGGTACCGGGCTACAATATGCGTCACATACACATGCCTGCCATCCGGTGAAATCGCTATACCCCGTACGCCCGTCGATCCGTTCGGAAGGATTATTGTATTTACAACCGCGTTGGAGACTGTGTCAATCACGCTAACGACCGCGGAAACATAATCGCGGTCAGCTGCTCCCGCCGGCAAATGATTTGCCGCGAACACATACCGACCGTCCGGTGTGATACACAATCCTATCGGTTCGCGCGCTACACTGACTGTTGCTTTATGTTTGCACGTTCCCAGGTCTATTACCGATACCGTGTTGTCAAACCGGTTGCACACATACAGTGTTTTACCATCAGGACTTATTAGCGGAGCCACAGGCGTATGCCCGGCCGGATATGTTCCCGCTTCCTTGCCGTTTGCCGTGGCAAATCGATATACCTTCCCTTCAGGAACAGCTTCGGTAACATAACAGTATTTCCCTTCCGGGTCGAGTGCTATACCGCCGGGCGTGCCGGGAAGTTTCAGGGTTCCCAGAATTTTCCCCTGCTTCGCGTCATACACCGCTACGGCGTTTCCCGTCTCTTCACAGATGTATAGCACACCTCTATTCTGGTCAACCGCCATTGTCGCGGGTGACAGATACCCGTCCGTCTCCACCGCCCCGTAGACACCGGCTGCTAACACCATCAGCATACTAGCACAAACCAATCCTGTTCTTAAAGCTGTTTTCACTCAATAATCCTGTTGTTTCGTTGTAATTGAGTATTATTCATTACTACATATAGTGTACTGAACTCCTTAGAAAAATAATATATCCAGCCATGCCAATTTCATATCCAATATATTCACCAGTCATTTTAGAACGGCAAAATATGATACACTATGCTACGAGCATAACTCAGTTTTGACTGAATTTCGGCTGATTTTATTCACTAATGAATATTTTTACCCTTTTTACGTTTAATACTTAAACTTTGAATTAAACATGTTTACCTGGTGGTTTTTTCTATGATTTCTTTCTCTTTTACCCTTGTTTCCTCCCTTGCTGATTATACTGCCAAAAGCTGTGTCACGGTTTTAACCTGTCTTATCCTTCTTCTCATCTCTACGCCTCTGCAAGCCCGGCCTGCTTCCGTCTGGCTCGATCAACTCGACCTTTCCAAAGCTACTTCCGGTCATAATGTCGCCACACCTCGCCGCAGTGTCGATAACCGGCCCCTGTCTGTTGCCGGCACTGTTTATGAACGTGGCTACGGCACTCACAGCCCAAGCACGTTCCGTATTTGTCTCTATGGCGATGCTACCCGCTTCACTGCTGCCATCGGTATCGATGATGAAACCCGCGGCAATGGCAATGCTGTCTTTATTCTTTCCGGTGATGGTAAAGAACTCTGGCGCAGCAATGATATCAAAGGCAGCAATCCCGTTTCTTCCGTTGATATCTCTTTAGCTGGTGTCCAGGTTCTCGAATGTATTGTTGACCCGGGCCGGGAAGGCTCAGGTTGGGACCATGCCGACTGGTTAAATGCGCAAATCATGTATAACGGCCGCACCCCGAAAGCAGTTCGCGTCAGGGATCGACTCTCACATGACACATTTAATAAGCTTACGAGTCAAGCGCTCAATCCCGCTGCCGTACCCAATCCCGACGACCGCGATGAACTGGATACACTCCTGCGCCGTACCAGCGCTCTTTTAGCGCATATGTCAACTATGGAAAATGCTCCCGACCTTTCCCGTCATAAAAGGCTGCTTGACCGTTTGCGCCCACTGATTGAAAATACTGATGGCTTTGACTATGACTCCCGTGAAAAACTGTATGCCAGACTCGATCGACTCAGACACAGTATTGCCATTGCTAATCCTTTGCTCAATTTTGACCGCCTCCTGTTTATTAAAAAACATTTCCTGCCAAGTCAGGAAATGCTCGGGAATCATATGTGCGACCAGTATTTCGGCTTCCATGGCATCCGCGGCGGCGGCCTTTTCGTCCTGGAACATCCTTTCGGTACCAACCAGGTCCTGCGCAATATTCTTGAAAATTCCGTGTGTGAAAACGGCCGCTTTACAGGGCAAAAGCTCAATAATGGCGCGTTCCTCTCCCCCGACCTTTCCTATGACGGTAAAACGATCCTGTTTGCATATACCGAAGCAGAACCTACACGCTACAAATGGTCTGAAAAAAGTACCTATCATATTTTTAAGGTTAATGTCGATGGTTCCGGCCTCCTGCAACTTACAGACGGGCCATGGAACGATTTCGACCCCTGCTGGCTGCCTGATGGCCGCATTGTCTTTATCTCCGAACGCCGAGGCGGTTTCGGCCGTTGCCATGGCCGCCCTGTTCCTTCATTTACTCTGCATGTCATGAACGCCGACGGTTCCGGCATTCTCTGCCTCAGCCCCCATGAAACGAATGAATGGCAGCCAAGTGTCGCTCATGATGGTTCTATCGTCTATACCCGCTGGGACTATGTCGACCGCGGTTTTAACCAGGCTCATCATCCCTGGATTACCTCCCCCGACGGCCGTGATGCCCGCGCTATTCATGGTAATTTCCGCTCTTCAGGCGGAGCGGCTCCTTTTATGGAAATGGATGTCAGAGCCGTTCCCGGTTCGTACAAATTCGTTGCAACGACCGGCGCTCACCATGGCCAGGCCTATGGCTCTCTCATTCTGATCGACCCGCGCCAGGAAGATGATAATGCCATGGCTCCTCTCAAGCGGATTACTCCTGATGCAAAATTCCCTGAAGCGGAAGGCTACGGCGAGGAAAAATATGCTTCCGCCTGGCCTTTGGATGAATATTTCTATCTGTGTGTGTATGACCCGAACGGCAATGTGCGCAAAGGCACAAACAACATTTTCGCCGTGTGCCTGCTGGACGCCTTTGGTAACAAGGATATTATTTACCTCGACCCATCCATTTCCTGCTTGAATCCTATCCCTCTGCGCCCGCGGACTAAACCGCCGGTCCTGGCCGGCCAGGGTTCTCCTGATGTTCCTCCCGGCATGGCTCAGCGAGAGCATATATCATGTCCCCCGCCGGCTCTTGTGCCGGTCGGTGTGATGAATGTTTACGACACTATTCTGCCGTTTCCATCCGGCACTGAAATAACGCACCTCCGAGTTGTGCAGCTCCTGCCGAAAACCACACCGTATGCAAATAATCCCCGCATAGGACT
>CAZCLS010000222.1:0-6859 GCA_964499565.1 uncultured bacterium | reverse complement strand
TATGAATGTATCCCCGCCGAAAACCCCACGGCTGTTTATTGCGGCGACCCGTCAGAACGATGGCAAGACAACCACGTCTTTAGGTTTACTGACTCATCTGCGCCGGCGCTTTTCGTCCATGGCATTTATGAAACCGGTAGGTCAGCGCTATCTGACGCTGGAGTCCGGCATCAATGTTGATAAAGATGTCTGGTTGTTACGCCAGACATTTGGATTTAATGACGAACCGACGTGTATGAGCCCGATTACGGTCCCGTCGGGCTTTACTAAAGCGTATATAGACAACCGGAACATTCAACCCCTGGAAGAAAAAATCCTGCGGTCATTTGATACACTGGCTCGCGACAGGGAATTTGTCCTGCTGGAAGGAACCGGGCATGCCGGAGTCGGCTCGGTCTTTGACCTGTCTAACGCGCGTGTCGCGCAGATGCTGAAGAGCTCCGTCGTGCTGGTTTCTGGCGGCGGTATAGGCAAACCATGCGATGAAATCCTCTTGAATTATGCCTTGTTCAAAAATCATGACGTGCCGGTTGCCGGCGTGATCATCAATAAAGTCCTGCCCGAAAAACTTGAGGAAATTAAAGATTATGTATCGCGTGTGCTGCGCTGGCACGATTTAGATGTGCTGGGCGTTGTCCCGTATGTCCCGCTGCTCAGTCAACCAACTATGCGTGAAGTCTGCAAAGAAGTCAAGGGAGAATTTATTGCCGGTGACGACCGAAGCGCAACCTTGTTTAGTGATGTTGTCTTTGTCAGTCATTTCTCTTCCGAGCTCGCGCGAAACGTCGCGCCCCGCACTCTTGTCGCGGCGGTCGGCGACCAGTCCGACCTTTTGATTGCCTGCGCGGGAGAAGAACCTGAAATGCAGCCGCTACATGAAAATACTGCCGGAATTCTTCTGGTTGACGGCATAATGCCTAAAGCACATATTATCAGTATGCTTCAGCACAATGGCATCCCGGTTATCCTGTCGGAGTTATCCGCCTTCGCCGCTACCAGCCGGGTCGCGCGGCTGATCGCCAAAATCCAGCCTGATAATCCTGAAAAAATAACTGAAATCGATCGGCTGTTCACGGATTATGTCGATATTGACCGGATGCTGGAACTGAGCTGCGTGTAACTCGGCAAAAAAATTAACGCAAAGGCGCGAAGAACACAGAGATGATAACAAAACAATTAATGTGTAGCCATGTTGGAGTTTTAGAGTTTTTGTAGCCGGTCTCGGTGAGGCCGGATGTTTAAGCTTCATACGTGCCTGAGCGTTTCCGCTTTTTCTGCCGGGATTTTGGCACCCGCTTCGCTTCAGCGCTGCATCCGCTGCGACCTGATCAGTAATAATAAAAATAATGGCGCGCCGAAGCAGGCGGTTATAATTCCCACCGGGATTTCTGTCGGTGCGACGCAGGTGCGGGCGATCGTGTCGCACACAACCAGTACGATGCCCGCCGACAGGGCGGAAGCCGGTAACACGATGCGCTGGTCAGCTCCCGACAGCATTCTGACCGCGTGCGGAACAATCAAACCTACAAACCCGATCGGTCCGGCTACCGCAACGGCTCCCGTGGTAAGCAGGACGCCGCCGGCCATTACGCGCAGAAACACGGCTTTGGTGTTTACGCCGCGGCTGCCCGCCATTTCCTGACCGAAGAGCAACTGATTGATGGCCTGGGTATTGAGCAGGATCAGGACGCCGCCGGCCAGAAGAAACAAGGCGATGCCGGCTACTTCCCAATATTCTGCCGTCTGCAGTCCACCCATTATCCAGCGGTCTACCGCTACGAGGTGATTGGGATCGGCCAGAAACCTGATAAACAGTATGGCCGAAGCGCAAAACAGGTTGAGAGCGATACCGGCCAGGATAATGAAATTGCCGGTGTAGACTCTGGCATAACGGCTAAGCAGCATAATAAATGCCGCGGCGCCAAAGCTGCCGGCCAGGGCGAAAATATGCGTGGATGTAAATGGCCCGAAGGAAATATACAGTGCCGGCCACACTATGGCTATCGTGGCTGCCATAGTTCCGGCGCTGGCTACTCCGAGTGTATAGGGAGTGGCGAGAGGATTGCGGAGCAGGACCTGGAAAGCCGCGCCGGCCAGTCCCAGGGCGGCGCCGACACAAAATCCCAGCAGTACCCGCGGCAGGCGTTGATGAAAAAAGACAGTTGATTGAATTGAGCTGTGCTGCCGGCCTGTGACTTCAGCGGCCACCTGCGCCGGAGATATATGGGTCGGACCGAACCAGGGAGCGATGCAGAGCATCGCCGCAGCCAGCAGCAGGTAGATGGATATAATGCGCATCCAGCGCGTGAAATGCAAAGGAATCCTGGCCATCAGTCAAAGGCCGGAACAATTACCGGCGTATCAGCGTTATCGGGAAATACAATGCGAACATTACTGCTGTAGACGCTGTGCAGCAATTCTTCCTGCAGCACTTCCCGGGGAGAGCCATGTTTGACAATAGAGCCCTGAGAAAGAAGCAGTAATTCTTCACAGAAATGAGCTGCCATAGTCAGTTCATGCGTTGCCAGCACGACGGTAATACCGTTGCGGCAGCACTGCTGCAGCACCCGGTAAAAAGCCACCTGGTGATGAATATCAAGCGCGGTCAGCGGTTCGTCCAGAAACAAAACATGGGGCTCCTGAGCTAACACGGAGGCTAAAAACACCCGCTGCCGTTCACCGCCTGATAACTCGCTGAGCATGCGGGAGCGGAGTCCGGTTAATTCGGTGTCGATAAGGCAACGTTCGATTATTTCGTGGTCGCGCGGCTGTAGAAATCCCATGAAGCCGGTATGCGGATAGCGGCCGAACGCGATGGCTTCTTCAACTGAAAAGTCGTAGTGCAATGGAATCTGCTGGGGAAGGTAGGCGACCGTGCGGGCCCATTCAATGTCGGAAAATCGCCCCGCCGGGCGGCCTGCCAGCGTTAGAGAACCTTGTGCCGTCGAGCGCCGGGCCAGGAGGTTGAGCAACGTACTTTTGCCCGAACCGTTCGGCCCGATCAGACCGGTCAGAATACCGGTTTGAATGGTCAGTGACAGCGGCCCGAGCTGCCAGCCCGTTCGGGGATAGTGGAAGCAGAGATTAACAGCCTGTAAAGCGCTAGCGGGCATTGGGAAATCTGAAGTTAAATAAGTACCTGCCGCTGCGCGGCAATTTTTGTTATACTAGTATTCTGTCATCGACAGAACATAAACAACAGGAATTATAGCGCAGGCTTTGGTAAATGTCAATCAAGGACAGAGATAGCGTGCACGTTTGTAGCCGGGGTCATCCTGTCCGGCTTTTGACGGATGACCCCGGATTGGACCGTTATGAGATTAGAATATGACATGTGATACTTCCGTGGTAATCCAGATCGCCGACTGGGCGGCCGACCGTGATCTACTGACTGCGGTCCGCCAGGCCGTCTTTGTTGAGGAACAACAGGTGCCGCTGGAGATCGAATTAGATGAGCGCGATCCGGCGTGCCTGCATGTTGTTGCAATTATCGGCACAGGCTGCCCGGTGGGAACCGCCCGCATGACTACCGCCGGCCATATCGGCCGCTGCGCCGTCCTGAAGGAATGGCGCGGTCGCGGTATCGGCAGCCGCCTGGTCAGTGGGTTGATTGACATGGCGCGCGAATTGGATCTGGCATCGGTTTATCTTAACTCCCAGATTCAAGCCGTGCCGTTTTATGAAAAACTTGGATTTCATGTCACCGGCGAGGTGTTTTATGAAGCAAATATCGCCCACCGGGAAATGATACGAACTATTACTGAACAGTAACTCGTAATTACAAGGAGTCTACGTATGAAAGTAACACATCTTCATGATGTAAAAAAAGCGGCAGTTGAGATGGAAGGGGTCAGAAATGTCATTAAACAAATTCCTGTTTCCGCTCATGACGGATCACCTGCTTATTCATTTCGTGTGTTTACTATTGGACCCGGCGGCAATACCCCCTACCATACCCACCCGTTTGAACATATTAATTATATCATCGCCGGCGCGGGCGTGATTGTAAATGAATCCGGTCAGGAGCAGTCGGTAGCCGCGGGCGATTTTGCCCTGGTTCTGCCGGGGGAAAAACACCAGTATAAAAATACGGCTGATACCGATCCGTTGATAATGATCTGCGCTGTGCCGAAAGAATATGAATAACATACACAAAGGAAGACAATGAACACTGCTGACTTGATTTTTGAAGAAGTAGCGGAGCTCTACCGGGTCATTCCTCTGAAAGTGCTGCGCCGTACCGAAGGAGTGTATTTTGATAATGTCCCCACAGAAGCGTTTCAACACATAGACGCCTTTGATCGTGTCATCCATGAACACGGAGCAACGTCTCCGGGTCCGGTTGGCGATGTTGACCGGCCATGGTATATGCATCCCTGCCAGGAAGACAACCTGATTGTTCTGGCCGGGACGCGCTTTATTGAAATTTATACCAAAAAACACGGCAGAATCGAATCGTTTGTGGTTGCTCCCCAGCGGATTGAAAAAAACGGGGAAGTGCTGTTCGACGGACCGGCCATGCTGGTCTGGCCGACAAAGGTGTTTCATCGCATTCTCAGTGATGAAGTCATGGGCTCCGCTTCGCTGAATTTTGCGGTTCATCTCCCGGACTTTGATATTCGTTCTAACTTTAATGTGTATGATCTGAATACTGAAACCGGTGAATATATCTGCATTCGTGAAGGCCACCTGGACCAACCGGCTGCCGTCGCGTAATCTTCGTGCGGCCTTGATAATCAACAGACAGTACCCGGAGAAAATACTATGAAACTGCTTAACGAGCAAAGTCTTGCTGCCACGCTGGATGCTCTTAATGAAGCCTTGTTCTTTAACAAACCTATCCCGCTGAATGACAAAAAAATTGTTGCGGCATGGCTGGCCGGACGCCAGGGACTGCCGGGGTCGTATGCCGGTATGTTTGCCCCTACCAGCAAAGATTTTAAGGAACATGTCCGCCTGTTTACCGGTGAAAAGGTGACATCCGGCGCGGCTACTTCTCATATCCTGGGCGAGGAAACCTGCCGGACTCTTATCCTGCTGAAGGATTCCCGTAAAATCATTGCACAAAAGTTACAGCTGGCCCAGGATGGCATATATGCCCGGATCAGAGAATCTGAATCAGGAAACCGTGTAAATGGCATGTACTGCTGTGGAATATGCAGTGTATCCATGTGGCGAAACCTGGCAGCGGGAGGATTCCGGCAGCAGGCCAGGCGGCTGAAAGCTGGACTGGAGGCTTTAAAAGCCCACCGTGACGGTAATGGCCGCTGGCGTCGGTTCCCGTTTTATTATACCCTCCTGGCTTTGTCTGAAATTAATACCAGTCAGGCCCGTGATGAATTACAGTACGCAGCACCCGTGTGTCAGAGGCTCCTGTCGCGCCAAACCGGGAATGGCATATATGTCCGGCGCCGTAAAGCTATTCTCGAAAAGAGCCTTACTCTGTGAAATCAAATCTAGCAACAGTATCTGACCAGGCCGCGTTGAAAAGGGTAGTCTTTCTATCTGTTGCCTGGGGCTTTAATACCTTCGCGTTTTCAATTGTCTACCCGTTTCTGCCGATCTATCTGCATAAGATCCGTGGAATACCGATGGATAAAGCCGGTCTGGTTTTCCCTGTCATGGGCCTGGCAGCTATTATCAGCGGACCGATTTCCGGTTTCCTCGCCGACCGGATCGGGAGGCGGCAGCTGATAATCGGCGGACCCCTGGCGCGCAGCGTGGCGTTCATCTTCCTGGCTTTCATGGCCTGGCTTAATGCGCCGTTTTTAGCGATTATTGCAGGACTATTTTTCGCTGCGATGCTCGGAACATTCTTCCAGAGTGGATCTAATGCCTATGTTACCGACCTGGTAGCGCCGGAAGACCGCACGGTTGCTTTCAGTACCCTCAGAGTCGGACTGAACTTCGGCTGGATGCTCGGTCCCGCTGTCGGCTCTTTCCTGGCCCGAACCCCCTTCTCGCTCCTGTTCACCATAACCGGCGTGCTGTGCTGTGCTACCGCGTTTATCCCGTTTCGATTCTGTCCGGTTGTGCCGCACGTTAAAAATGTTAACAAAATCGGTATGCCGCGGTTGAAAACAGTGCGGGCAATTCTGACGCATGACCCTTTGTTCTCGCTCGTGCTCGGATTGACGCTGCTGATGTTTATGTCGGTTTCTCAGTATGTTTCCACGCTCTCAATTTTTTCAACTGATGTGGTCGGAATTAAATTAACCTGGCTGGGGCTTCTTTTTACCATAAACGGCGCGATTGTGATTGTGTTTCTTATTCCAATTAACAAACTGTTGAAATACGCGAATCCCGCCCTTCGCATCAGCATCGGTGCTTTTTTGTATATCTGCGCCCTGACCGGGTTTGGCCTCAGTCCTCACTGGGGTGCCCGAACCGTACAGGTATTAGGTTACGCGATCAGCGCCGCCTGGCTGCATTTAGCCGGTTGCATTGTTCTGCTGACAGGAGCAGAGATGCTGTCCATTACCGCTGTGCTTGCCATTGTCGGGCATATGGCTCCGCCTGATAAAATCGGGCGCTATATGGGTATGTACGGCCTGACAATGGGTGTCAGCTGGTCCCTCGGTCCCTATATCGGGTCACTCCTGTTTGAACCCCTGCGCTACCATCCTCTGATGCTCTGGCTCATTCTTTCATCAGGCGCTGCCTTCGCCTGCGTTGGCTTTTTGCTTCTTACCGTGCTGCGTGTACCGCTCGCGCGACTTAAACAGGAATCATAATCCCATTGCCGTTATGCTGAACAAAACATTTTTGCAGATTATTAACAGAGATGTTACAATAGTGAGGCGTACAGGACAAGCAAAACTGGAAATCAGTAATCAACGGGAGACCCATATGAACCTTT